>NZ_JASATQ010000049.1:0-42227 GCF_038440415.1 Sphingomonas sp. OTU376
CCCCCCCCGCGCCGGGGGGGGGCTTGGGGGGTTTACCCCAAGGCCGGGCTCGATGCCCGGTCTTTTCTTTTGCCGCCCGTGTTGGGAGGACGCGGCTTCGCCGCGCACCCACCCCCAACCCCTCCCTTGCAGGGAGGGGAGTCAGAAGCCTCACCCCACCGTCAGCACGATCTTCCCGACATGATCCCCCGCTTCCATCCGGGCATGCGCACCGGCCGCATCGGCCAGGGGGAAGGTCTTGTCGATCACCGGCTTCAGCCTGCCCTCCGCCACGAACGGCCACACTGTGCGGTGGATCTCGTCGGCGAGCAGGCTCTTGAACTCCACCGAGCGCGGGCGGAGCGTCGATCCGGTCAGCGTCAGCCGCTTGCGCATGATCTCGAAGAGCGGGATCGTCGCCTGCAGCCCGCCCTGCACCGCGATCGAGACGTGCCGACCGTCCTCGGCCAAGCACTGGAGGTTTCGCGGCACATAGTCGCCGCCCACCATGTCGAGCACGATGTTCACGCCCTTGCCGCCGGTGATCTCCTTCACTCGCGCGACGAAATCCTCGGTCTTGTAGTTGATCGCGTGATCCGCACCGATCCGCTTCGCAGCTTCGCACTTCTCGTCCGATCCGGCGGTGACGATGATCGTCAGCCCGAACAGGTTGGCGAGATGGATCGCCATCGTGCCGATGCCGCTGGTGCCGCCGTGGACCAGGATCCAGTCGCCGTCCACGGCATAGGCGCGCTCGAACACGTTGCTCCACACGGTGAACAGCGTCTCGGGAATCGCTGCGGCCTCGACCATCGAGATCGCCGGCGGAACCGGCAGGCACTGGCCGACCGGCGCGACCGCGTATTCGGCATAGGCCCCGCCCGCGATCAGCGCGCAGACCGGCGTGCCGATCACTTCGCCGGGCACGCCCTCGCCGAGCGCGACTACCTTGCCCGCGATCTCCATGCCCAGGATCGAGGGGGCGCCAGGCGGCGGCGGGTACATGCCCTTGCGCTGCATCACCTCGGGGCGGTTCACCCCGGCGGCGGCGACCTTGACCAGCACTTCGCCCGGCCCTGGCTGCGGTATGGGGCGCGACACCGGCACCAGTACCTCGGGCCCGCCGGGCGCCTCGGGATCGATTGCCAGCATCGTTTCCGGAAGAGCCATTGCCGTGTCGCTTTCGAACGCAGGAGAAACCGTTGGCCTTATTGACATCGGCCCTGCCAGGGTCAACGCTGCCTCCCATGGACGCCGACGAAAATCTTCCGCGTCGCAAGGACGACCTCGTCGCCCAGCTCGGACGCCAGGACCTCGATCCCCTTTCGGTTGAGGAACTTAGCGAGCGCATTGCGATGCTAGAGGCCGAGATAGATCGGACTCGAACCAAAATTTCACGCGCCATTAACCACCGCGCAAGCGCGGACGCTCTATTTAGGAAATGAGCGTGACGGCACCGGAGATGGGGCGAAACGCCATTCTACTCCGGTGCGGGGCCGCTGCGCTTGATGCGGGGCCCATGCCTCCCGACATAAGGGGAGACAGGGGCCGCGTATCCTTTTCGGCCCACAGGAGTTGTAGCTGAATGCCTAGTTTCGCCTCCGCCCTCGAATCGACCCTCCACAAGGCGCTCGAAGCCGCGAGCTCGCGACGCCATGAATATGCCACGCTCGAGCATCTGCTGCTCGCGCTCGTCGACGACGAGCATGCGAGCAAGGTGATGAGCGCGTGCGGGGTAGATCTGGGCGAACTCAAGAATACCGTCGCGCACTATCTCGATACCGAGCTTGAAGCACTCAAGGTCGATCAGGCGACCGATCCGTCGCCGACCAGTGGCTTCCAGCGCGTCGTCCAGCGCGCGATCCTCCACGTCCAGTCCTCGGGCCGCGACGAAGTGACCGGCGCGAACGTGCTCGTCGCGCTGTTCAGCGAGCGCGAGAGCTATGCCGTCTATTTCCTGCAGCAGCAGGACATGAGCCGCCTCGACGCGGTGAGCTATATCTCGCACGGCGTCGGCAAGGGCGGCACCGGCAGCACCGAATCGACTCCGCCCAAGGGCGCTGCGGACGAGGACAAGTCGTCCAAGCAGGAGACCAAGTCGGGCAAGGGCGAGAGCGCGCTCAAGCAGTTCACCGTCGATCTCAACGAGAAGGCGAAGAACGGCAAGGTCGATCCGCTGATCGGCCGCGGTCCCGAAGTCGATCGCACGATCCAGATCCTGTGCCGCCGCTCGAAGAACAACCCGCTCTATGTGGGCGATCCGGGCGTGGGCAAGACCGCGATCGCGGAGGGTCTGGCGCGCAAGATCGTCGAGGGCGAAGTGCCCGACGTGCTCAAGGAAGCGGTGATCTACTCGCTCGACATGGGCGCGCTGCTCGCCGGCACCCGCTATCGCGGTGACTTCGAGGAGCGCCTGAAGCAGGTCGTCAACGAGCTGGAGAAGCTGCCCCACGCGGTCCTCTTCATCGACGAGATCCACACCGTGATCGGTGCCGGCGCCACCAGCGGCGGCGCGATGGACGCGTCGAACCTGCTCAAGCCGGCACTGTCGGGCGGCTCGATCCGCTGCATCGGCTCGACGACCTACAAGGAGTTCCGCAACCACTTCGAGAAGGACCGGGCGCTGCTCCGTCGCTTCCAGAAGATCGACGTGAACGAGCCGACGGTGGAGGACACGATCAAGATCCTCGCCGGCCTGCGCTCGGCGTTCGAGGACCATCACCACCTCAAGTACACCCCCGACGCGATCAAGTCGGCGGTGGAGCTTTCGGCGCGCTACATCAACGACCGCAAGCTGCCGGACAAGGCGATCGACGTGATCGACGAGGCCGGCGCGATGCAGATGCTGGTACCGCCCTCGAAGCGCAAGAAAACGATCACGCCCAAGGAAATCGAGCAGGTCATCGCGACCATGGCTCGAATCCCTCCGAAGAGCGTGTCCACCGACGACACAAAAACGCTCGCGAACCTGGAAACGGATCTCAAGCGGGTGGTGTTCGGCCAGGACAAGGCGATCGAGGTGCTGTCCTCGGCGATCAAGCTCAGCCGTGCGGGCCTGCGCGATCCGGACAAGCCGATCGGCAACTACCTGTTCTCGGGCCCGACCGGCGTCGGCAAGACCGAGGTGGCGAAGCAGCTCGCCGAGCTGCTCGGCATCCCGCTCCAGCGCTTCGACATGTCCGAATATATGGAGCGCCACAGCGTCTCGCGCCTGATCGGTGCCCCTCCGGGCTATGTCGGCTATGATCAGGGCGGCCTGCTCACCGACGCGGTCGATCAGCAGCCGCATTCGGTGCTCCTGCTCGACGAGATCGAGAAGGCGCATCCGGACCTGTTCAACATCCTGCTGCAGGTGATGGACAACGGCAAGCTGACCGATCACCACGGCAAGACGGTCGATTTCCGCAATGTGATCCTGATCATGACCACGAATGCGGGCGCGTCGGACATGGCCAAGGAGTCGATCGGCTTCGGCGAGATGAGCCGCGACGACGTCCAGGAAGAGGCGGTGAAGAAGCTCTTCACTCCCGAATTCCGCAACCGTCTCGATGCGATCGTGCCGTTCGACTATCTGCCGCCGGCAGTGGTCACCCGGGTGGTCGACAAGTTCATCCTCCAGCTCGAGCTGCAGCTGGCGGATCGCGGCGTCCACATCCAGCTCGACGAGGCGGCCAAGAACTGGCTCACCGAGCGCGGCTACGACAAGCTTTATGGTGCGCGCCCGATGGGCCGCCTCATCCAGGAGAAGATCAAGCAGCCGCTGGCCGAGGAGCTGTTGTTCGGCAAGCTCGTCCATGGCGGCGAGGTCAATGTGAAGCTCAAGGACAATGCCCTGAGCTTCCAGGTCACGCAGGCCGCACCCAAGCCGAAAAAGGGCAAGAAGGAAGCCGCCAAGGCGTCCAAGTAAGCCATCGATCAAGCCAATGTGCGGGCCGGGAGGAAACTCCCGGCCCGTTTCGTTTTGCCCGGAGCCGCTTCTGCGATAGTCTCTCCGTCGCGCCAGAATGCACTCTGGTCGCCGGAAGAGCGTTGCTCGTCGTACGCGACATGACCACGCCGCTTCGCGTGCATAGCCGGGCCGCCGCCACTCCCCAGGCCGCGGGTTCGATCGGCACGGGGACATAACCGGCGACTATGGTTGATGTGTAATATACGAATAACACACCCTTGCAATTTCGTTCCGATGTCGTAAGGGGCGCTCGCGTTTTCGGGTCGCAGCCATGGTTTTCCAGGGAGAATCCGAATGCGACCGAAGATAATGAAGATGTTGGGTGCCGGCACGGCGCTGGCGGGACTGCTCGCCGCGGGCTTGGTTGTCGCCCAGACCAGCGAGACCGCGCCCGAGGCGCGTTACGTTATGGATATCGGCACCACAGCCGGGATGATGGGCCAGGGCGACAGCCGCGAGATGGTGCTGCGCCTCGGCTCGCGCCTGCCCGCCACCGGTGGCGCGCCCAAGGCCGATCACTTCCTGCCCGAGGGCATGCGCATGGGCGCTTCCGTGCCGCTCGTCACGCCGGAGCCGAACAAGCCGGCCAAGGAAGAATATAAGTTCGACCGCCCCAAGGGCCGCATGCTGATCTACTGGGGCTGTGGCGCGCATGTCGGCCCGGGCCAGCCTGTGATCATCGACTTCGCCAAGGTCGCCAAGGGCCAAGTGCCGCCCGACCTATTCGCCGCCGGCATTCCGGCCGAACTCGGCCCCCGCCCCGGCAACAGCCGCACCTATGGCGATTGGCCGAACGGCAAGGGCAATGCCCAGGTGCGCGGCAATTCCTCGCTGATCGGCCAGCACCGGATCGCGGGCAATTACAGCCCCGAGATCAGTTTCGCGCTGAACCAGGACTTCATGAGCGCCCCGCGCGTGAAGGCCGGCCAGGCGGCCGATGGATCGATCCCGCTCAACTGGGGCCAGGTGCCTTTGGCGACCGGCTATTATGCCTGGGCGATGGGCACCGGCGATCGCAAGGACGGCGACATGGTGTGGTGGGCTTCGTCCGCCACGCGCCAGTTCGGCGGCGACCTGTGGAGCTGGCTGTCGCCGGCGACGGTCAACCGGCTGATCGGCCAGAAGGTGGTGATGCCGGCAACACAGACGAGCTGCACCATCCCCACCGAGGTGAAGGCCGCTGCCGGCGAAATGATGATGGGCTTCCTCTATGCCTATGGTCCGGAAGCGAACTTCGCGTTCCCGGAACGGCCCAAGGATCCCAAGATCGCCTGGCGCCCGAAATGGACCGCCAAGGCGCGCTATCGCTCGATGGCCAATTTCATGACCGGCATGCCCGACATGGGCGACGCAATGCGCGGTCAGATGCCTGCAAACCAGGACGGCCAGCCCGAGCAGCCGAAGCCCAAGCCCTGCAAGCCCAAGCTGGGTGGCCTGCTCAAGCGCGCCGCCGGGCTGGGTGGCGGCTGCTGAACGCTTTTACGGTTCCCTAGGGAGCGGGGGCGGCAGCGTATCGCCGTCCCCGCCAAGCCGCTGTGACAAATAGCGTGCGGCTAAGGAGAATCCCGTAAATCTTTACGGGTTGTTTGTCATGTTGGGCGTAGGCCGTCCCCATGCCGGGGGTGCGCCTTTTCCACCTTGTTCTCCTGTGCGGTGTGTTTGCCCTTCTGCTGAGCATCGCGCCGCCTGCTCACGCACAGCCACCCTCGACAGGCGACCTGCAAGTCTGTTTGTTGCGCGATACCGGGGGGATGAACCCGGCCGAACTCGTCCGCCATCCCGAACGCTTCGATTGCACTACCAAGCAGTACAAGCTTGGTCCGGGCAATTACTGGGCGCTCTCCCAGCCGATCAACGCCGTCTCCACCCCCGAACGGCCCCTGGTGATCAACTTCGCCAGCCTTTGGCAGCAGCAGCTCTCGGCGCAGCTCTTCTACGCGGACGGCCATGTTCATGGCTATCGGACCGATGCGCGCGGCATCACCCCGCTGATCCAGCTCGGTGCGCTTGCCGCCCTGCCGGTCCCCCCCTCGAAGGCGCCCCTGGCTCGCGTGCTCTGGCATGTCGAGGGCGCGGCCAATGTCCGTGGCGTGCTGCTCGGCGCCGAACTCAGCGACACGCAGCGGATCGCCACGACCAACCTCGCCATGGCCGCACTCTACACCGGGTTCGCCGGGATGTGCCTGGCGCTGATCGTCTACAACTTCGCGCTGTGGTGCGCGATGCGCTATCGCTTCCAGCTCCACTATTGCGCGCTGCTTACGGTGCTGGTCGGCTATGGCCTTTCGTCCTCGGGCGCGATGGCCTGGTTCTGGCCGGACATGGTCAACAACGACCGGCTGCGCTTCAACTATCTGTTCCTGGGACTGGCCGGCGGCGCCGCGGCACTGTTCACCCTCAGCTTCTTCGAGATGAAGATCCGCTCGCGCCGGCTCGACATCTATACGCGCCTGGTCGCCACCGCCGTGCCGCTGTCGGGCATCATCGTGTTCCTGTTCGGCGCGATCGATCTCCGCCTGGCCGACATGTTCTACACGCTGACCATCCTCGGCCTGATCTCGATCGTGGTGCCGACGCTCTGGTACGCCTGGATGCAGCGCTCGCATTTCCTGTGGCTGTTCGCCCTCGCCTGGAGCGCCCCGGTCGTGCTCGCGATGATGCGCGTCCTCGCCAATCTCCATGTGCTGCCGTGGAGCTTCTGGCTCGACAATTCGACGATCGTATCGATGATGTTCGAAGCGCTCGTCTCGGCGCTGGCCGTCGCCTATCGTATCAAGTTCCTGCGCGACGAGCGGGATGAGGCGATCACCCGCGAAGTGCTCGCGCGCCGCCTTGCCGATACCGATCCGCTCACCGGCCTGCTCAATCGCCGCGCCTTCCTCGACCAGGCACTCGGTCGCCCGGGCGAACAACAATTGCTGATTGTCGACATCGACCATTTCAAGCGCGTCAATGAGACGCTCGGCCATGACGGCGGCGACGAGGTGCTGCGCCTGTTCGCCCGCACGCTGCGCTCCGCCACGCCGGCGGATTCGCTGGTCGCCCGGCTGGGCGGAGAGGAATTCGCGCTGCTTTCGCACAGCGGCACCCCGATCGAGCCCGAGCAGCTGCTCAACAAGCTCCGCCAGACGCGCATGCCCTTCGACCTCAAGGTCACCGCCAGCATCGGCGCCTGTACCGGCCCGCTCGCCGACGACAAGAACTGGAAGGCGCTCTATCGCTGCGCCGACATCGCCCTGTTCGAGGCCAAGTCGGCCGGCCG
Organism: Sphingomonas sp. OTU376; assembly: GCF_038440415.1. Taxonomy (NCBI): domain Bacteria; kingdom Pseudomonadati; phylum Pseudomonadota; class Alphaproteobacteria; order Sphingomonadales; family Sphingomonadaceae; genus Sphingomonas; species Sphingomonas sp. OTU376. The sequence continues at coordinate 7,191 of NZ_JASATQ010000049.1, forward strand.
GGACCGCGCCAGAGCCCGCCGCGAAGCGGCCTGATCCCGACACCGCGAAGGCGCCTGATTCGCTTGCCCGGATGCGGCTTCGGGCGTATGCGGGTAACCATGTCGGGACGAGCCAGAAAGATCGCTTTCGGGGCGCTAGCTGCGCTTGTACTGCTCGCCGTCGCTTCCCCCAATCGGCGCGCCGACATCGCCCTCCACATGCACCGCGTGGACGATCTCGCGCCGCAGCGGATCGAGGCCGTCGTCGATATCGGGATCTTCGCGATTTCCGTGCTCGTTACGTGGAGCAAGCGGCTTACGACTTGACCCCCACAAAGGCTTGCTTACACCAGTGTCAATGACTGACCCCGAACAGATCTGGCGTACCGCGTATCGTCACCCGGGTGCATGGGACACCCAGTTCCCGCCCCAATCCATGGTCGAGCTGTTCGAGGCTAGCGCCCGCGCCCACCCGCAGGCGCCCCTGCTCGATTTCATGGGCCGGCACTACAGCTATGGCGAGACGCTAGACGGCGTGAACCGCGTCGCCTGCGGGCTCAAGGCAATGGGATATGGCCCGGGCGACCGCATCGGGCTCTTCCTGCCCAACGTCCCGCATTACGTCGCCGCCTATTACGGCATCCTCAAGCTCGGCGCGACGGTGGTGAACTTCTCGCCGCTCTACACGGTCGAGGAGCTGAGCCACCAGGTCGCCGATTCGGGCACGAGGCTGCTCTTCACCATCTCCGCCTCGGCGCTGCTGCCGACCGCGCTCAAAGTGCTCGAGCAGAGCGCGCTCGAGCGGCTGGTGGTCGGATCGGTCGCCGGCGCCCTGCCTCCGGCCAAGTCCTTCTTCTACAGGCTGTTCAAGAGCGCGGAAGTCACCGAGCGCCCGCATGACGAGCGGATCATCGCCTTCTCGAAACTGATCGCCAATGACGGTGCCTGCGACGCGCCCAGCATCGACCCCGAGAAGGACGTCGCGCTGATCCAGTATACCGGCGGCACCACCGGCACGCCCAAGGGCGCGGTGCTGACCCACCAGAACCTGTCGGCCAATGCCCGCCAGGTCGCCCGGCTCGATCCGGAAATGGCCACCGCCAAGGACAGGATCCTCGGTGTCCTCCCCTTCTTCCACGTCTTCGCCAATACCTGCGTGCTCAACCGCACCGTGGTCACCGGCGGCGAGATCGTGATGCTGCCGCGCTTCAACGCCAAGCAGGCGCTGGCCGAGCTGCGCCGCACCCGCCCGCGCTCGCTGCCCGGCGTCCCGACCATGTACCAGGCTCTGCTCGACGCGCCCGGCATGAAGCCGGATGACTTCAAGTCGCTGCGCTTCTGCATCTCGGGCGGCGCTCCCCTGCCCGCCCAGCTCAAGGAAGAATGGGAGCGGGTCACCGGCGCCCGGGTGATCGAGGGCTATGGCCTGTCGGAAAGCTCGGGCGTGGTCTCGACTAACCCCTATACCGAGCTCAATAAGCCCGGCACGATCGGCCAGCCGATCCAGGGCACCCGTGTCCGCCTGGTCGACAAGGAAGACCCAACGCGTCCTCCGCCCGAGGGCGAGCCCGGCGAGATCGTCGTCCACGGCCCGCAGATCATGCAGGGCTATTGGAACCGTCCCGAGGCCGATGCCGAGGTGTTCGTCAGCGTCGAGGGCGAGCCGCACTGGCTGCGCACCGGCGATGTCGGGCTGATCGACGAGGACGGCTATATCCAGATCGTCGACCGGCTGAAGGACATGATCGCGGTCGGTGGGTTCAAGGTGTTCCCCAGCCAGATCGAGGCGGTGCTCTACCAGAACCCGGCCGTGAAGGAGGCGCTCGTGATCGGCCTGCCCGATCCCTATCATGGCGAGATGCCGCACGCCTATGTGACGCTGGACGAGGACGCCACGCCGATCACCGGCGCCGCGCTGGCCCAGTGGGTCAACGCCCGCGTCGGCAAGCATGAGCGCGTCGCCGAAGTGGTGGTGCGCGAGAGCCTGCCCAAGACGATGGTCGGCAAGCTCAGCCGCAAGGACCTGCTCAACGAAGTACGCGCGGAGCAGCAGGGATGAGGGCGCCGCTGGCCGTGCTGGCTCTGGCCCTCACGGCGGCGGCACCGGCGCCGGAGCAGCGGATAGACGTCGCGCTCTCGAGCTTCAAGTTCACTCCGTCCACCATCACGCTGGTCCACGGCCAGGCCTATGTGCTGCACCTGACCAGCAGCGGCGGGCACAATTTCGCGGCCAGGGACTTCTTCGCCGCCGCCACGATCGCGCCGGCGGACCGGGCGAAGATCCGGGACGGCAAGATCGAGCTCGACAGCGGTGACGCGGTCGACCTGCACTTCACCGCGCCCAGGGCCGGCACCTACCCGATCAAGTGCACCCACCTGCTCCACGCAAGCTTCGGGATGACGGGCAAGTTCGTGGTTTCGTAACCCAATAGGCCCCTCCCCCATGGGGGAGGGGCTAAGAAGGTTCTAATCCCCCGCCACCACATTCTTCCCGAACATCACCGCCTTCAGGTTCATGAACTCGTGCAGCCCCCAGGGGCCGAGCTCGCGGCCATGGCCCGACAGCTTCACGCCTCCGAACGGCGCCTCGGGCGTCGAGGCGAGCAGCGAGTTCACTGCGGTCATGCCGGCCTGGATATCGCGCGCGAAGCGCTCGATCTCATCCTCGTCCTGCGTCCACACAGAGGAGCCCAGCCCGTAGGGGACGTCATTGGCCAGTGCGATCGCCGCATCGATATCGGCAACCTTGTAGACCGCAGCCACGGGTCCGAAGACTTCCTCCTTCGCCACGTCGCTCTCGGGATCCATGTCGGTCAGCACGCCGGCGGTCATCCAGGCGCCGTCGCGCTCGATCTTCTCCGCCCCGAAGCGAAGGGTCGCGCCTTCGGCCACCGCGCGCTCGACCTGCTCCAGTACCGTATCGCGCTGGGCCACGCTGGAAAGCGGGCCCATGCCGGTGTCCTTCTCCATCGGATCGCCGATCTTCAGCGCCTTCATACCGCCCTCGAACTTCTCCAGGAACGCGTCATAGACATCGGCGTGCACGATCATCCGCTTGGCGCAGATGCAGCTCTGCCCGGCATTCTGGGTGCGCGCCGTCACCGCGGTCTTCGCCGCCAGGTCGAGATCGGCCGAGGGCATCACGATCAGCGGATCGGAGCCACCCAGCTCGAGCACCACCTTCTTGAGCGCGCGGCCGGCCGCCTGCGCCACCTGCATGCCCGCGCCTTCGCTGCCGGTCAGCGTCACTGCCACCACCCGCTTGTCGGCGATGATCGCGGCCACCTTGTCGGACTTGATGGGCAGGTTCTGGAACAGCCCCTCGGGCGCGCCGGCAGCGCTCATCATCTGCCGGATCAGCGCCGCGCAGCCCTGCACGTTCGAGGCGTGCTTCAGCAGACCGACATTGCCCGCCATGATCGTCGGCGCGAGGAAGCGGATCACCTGCCAATAGGGGAAGTTCCACGGCATCACCGCCAGCACCGGCCCCATCGGCAGCCAGCGTGCCACGGCATGGCCGCCGCCGGCAGTCTGCACCGTGGTCGGCTCGAGATAGCCGGGCCCCGCCTTGGCATAATGGCGGAAGCCGCTGATGCACTTCTCCACCTCGGCGATCGCGCTCGCCAGCGTCTTGCCCATCTCACGCGTCGCGGTCTCGGCAAGATGCTGCTTGTTGGCTTCCCAGGCGTCAGCGATCTTGCCCAGCAATTCGGTGCGCTGCTCCAGCGACGAATCGCGCCACGACCGAAACCCCGCCTCGGCCCGGGCCAGCGCCGTCTCGATCCCGTCCGCGTCCAGCTCCGGATAGGTTTCGATCGTCTCTCCGGTGGCGGGATTGATGCTGGTGAACATGGGCAAGTCTCCTTCAGCCGAGGTAACGCGGAGCTAGGGTGGAGGATGCCCGGTTGCAATCATACCGAGGCAGGTTGCCATCCAGCCCCGGCCCGGCGCATAGCGGGCGCATGGCAGAAGAAGCGGACGTAACTGCGCTCTCGTTCGAGGAAGCGCTGAAGGAACTGGAGCGCATCGTCGCTCGACTGGAGAGCGGCGAGGCCCAGCTCCAGGAAGCGATCGATCTCTATGAACGCGGCGATCGGCTGCGCCGGCAATGCGCCGCGCGGCTCGATGCCGCCCAGGCGCGGATCGAGGCGATCCGCACCGATGCGGAAGGCCGCGCTGCCGCCACCGCCACGTTCAACGCCGGCTGACCCGGCCCATGGCGCACGCCTCCCTCGCGCTCCAGGCGGCGCTCAAGCAGGTCTCGGCGGAGATGGACCGCCAGTTCGATCTGCTGCTCGCCGTGCCCGGTGATCCGCGCAAGGGGCTCTACGAGGCGATGCGCCACGCGGCGATCGGCGGCGGCAAGCGGCTGCGCCCGCTGCTCGTCTCGGCCACGGCCCAGCTATTCGGCGTCGACCGGACCTGCATCGCGCGCACCGCGCTCGCGCTCGAATGCATCCATGTCTATTCGCTGATCCACGACGATCTGCCCGCAATGGACGATGACGACATGCGCCGCGGCAAGCCGACGGTGCACAAGGCGTTCGACGAAGCCACCGCGATCCTGGCGGGCGACTGCCTCCACGCGCTCGCCTTCGAAGTGATCGCCGACGAGAAGACCCATTCCGATCCGTTCGTGCGCATCGAGCTGTCGGGTACGCTCGCGATTGCCGCCGGGCCGGCCGGCATGGCGGGTGGCCAGATGATGGACCTGGAAGCCGAGAAATCGAGCTTCGACCTCGCCACCGTCACGCGGCTCCAAGCGATGAAGACCGGCGCGCTGATCAGCTGCGCGGTAGAGAGCGGCGCGATCCTCGGCCGCGTGCCGATCGAGGGCCGCACGGGCCTGCGCGGCTATGCCCGAGACGTCGGCCTCGCCTTCCAGATCGCCGACGACATCCTCGATGCCGAGGGCGACGAAGCTTTGGTCGGCAAGAAGCTCCAGAAGGATGGCGAGGCGGGCAAGGAAACCTTCCTCTCCCTCCTCGGACTGGAACGCGCCCGGGAACAGGCCCGCATGCTGGTCGACCAGGCGATCGAGCACCTCAAGCCCTATGGCGCCGAAGCCGACCTGCTGCGCGACATCGCCCGGTACACGCTCGAACGGGATCGCTAGTCCCTTTCCTTGATTCCCCTCCCTGCAAGGGAGGCGAGAAGATGCTCCTTGCAATGTAGGATTTCGCCTGCTTGCCTCCCGCAGCCGGGCTACCACCCGGCCGCTCTTTGACCCGGTAGGAAAATAGGATCACGCCCAAGCAACAATGTTGCGAGACGCACCGCGTTACCGAGAAAACAGGGAAAATAGCGCGCCAAAAACCCGCTCTTGGCCTGTACTTTGTGTACTTTCGCGAGTCGCAGCCACCGCGCTGTAGGACGCGGCTCACCCGATACTGGCAACCCGGAACACCGTGGGGTTCCCGCCCTCGCGCACCACCGTCCCGCTCGCAATATGGGACTTGCCTTCGCTCAGCCCGTCCAGCGCCGCACTGCCCTCGCCCACCGGCAGCATCACCCCATGAAACCCGGCCGGCCGCGCATACCATTGCCCGCCGATGCTCAGCAGCGTCGCCTGTGTATCTTCTGGCGCAGCGGAAATAGCCCTGTTCGGCTCGAATTGCGTTGCTATCGCTTCCGCCACCTCAGTCTCAACAGCGCGCTGGGCTGCTATCATTCGATCTAAGACCTCGGTCTGATCGGAGAGAATGAACCCGCCGCCGCTGCGCACCCGCTTCGGCGCGTCGAACAGCTGGTCGATCCGCTCGGCCTGCAGGCTCTCGATATAGATGATCGTGTTATTGTCGCCCTTCACATAGAGCTTGGCGTGCGAGGCCTGCTTGCGGACGATCGGCCCGGCGAGCGACGTCAGGAAGGTCCGCACCGAGGCCGAGATCTGCGCGACCTGCCCGCCGCTCGCGTTCATCACCGTCTCCAGCGCCACCGCCACGGTCTGCAGGAAGCCGCCGAACAGTGCGCGCTGGTCGTACAGGTCGAGCAAGGTCTTGCCGAGGTCAAACCAGGCATGGAGGCTGGCGATCTCCACCCGGATGATCTCCAGGCCATGGCGGTTCTGCCCGTCCCGCGTCTCCTGGGCGAAGGCATTGGCCAGCCGCTCGATCGCCGTGCCCGAGGTCCGCGCATCGGCTGCGTCGTAATAGCCGATCTCGAGCACCAGCACCGCATTGTCACGCACATCGTCGATCATCGCCGCAGGCTGGCCGAAAGCCCGGCGTGCCGCAAGCGCGCAGCCGGTCTTGACTTGGCTTCGCACCCGCAGCACGTCCGGGTTCGATCCTGCGACGAGGTACAGCATGACCACCCGCACCGGCGTCTATCCCGGCACCTTCGATCCCATCACGCTTGGCCATATGGACATCATCCGCCGCGGCGCGAAGCTGGTCGACCGGCTCGTCATCGGCGTCACCACCAACCCTTCGAAGAACCCGATGTTCAGCGTCGAGGAGCGGATGGAGATGGTGAAGCGCGAGGTCGAGGGGATCGCCGGCGAGATTCATGTCGTCAGCTTCGATTCGCTGCTGATGGACTTTGCCGAGCGCGAAGGCGCCGGCATGATCGTCCGCGGTCTGCGCGCCGTCGCCGACTTCGAATACGAATATCAGATGGCCGGCATGAACCAGCAGCTGAACAGCAAGATCGAGACGGTCTTCCTGATGGCCGATGTCTCGCTGCAGCCGATCGCCAGCCGGCTGGTCAAGGAGATCGCCCTCTATGGCGGCGACATCCGCAAGTTCGTGTCACCCGCGGTTAATGACGAGATGGTTACCCGGATCGCGACGATCGGTCGCAAAGGGAGTGGTTGAGCCCGCGCGATTGGGCTAGAGCGGCCAGTCGAGAATGGGTTTGGAGTGGGGAAGTTAATGCGTTTCGTTGCCGCGCTGGCCGCTTCGGCCTTGATGATGTTTGCCACCCCTGCCCTCGCCCAGGGCGGCGGCAAGGCCCCCAAGCCGGTCGCTGAGCCGCTCAAGGGCGTAAGCGCCGCGGATGTGAACAGCATCTATCCCGCTGTCGTCCCCGCCGATCCGGCCGAGACCTGGGTGCTCGACCTGTCGACCGGCGGCCGCGTGCTGATCCGCCTGCGTCCCGATGCTGCGCCCAAGATGGTCGAGCGCATCAAGACGCTTACCCGCCGCCACTTCTATGACGGCCTGAACTTCCATCGCGTCGTCGATGCCCCCTATTTCATGGCGCAGGGCGGCGATCCCAAGGGCGATGGCACCGGCGATTCGGACCTGCCCAACGTGCCGGCCGAGTTCAACAACCTGCCGCACGTCCGCGGCACCGTCGCCGCCGCCCGCCGCGGCGCGCCGGAAAACGCCACGCCCGAGCAGAAGACCGACGCGGAGAACAGCGCGAACAGCCAGTTCTACATCATGATGGCCCCGAAGCTCGCCTTCGACCACGATTATACCGTGTTCGGCCGCGTCACCGCCGGTATGGAGTGGGTCGACAAGATCGAGCGCGGCGAGCCGCCGGCGAACCCGACCAAGATCGTCCACGCCTATATCCTTTCCGACAACCCGCCGCCTTATGCGAACCTTGCAGCCGACGCCCCCAAGGCGCTGCCGCCGGGCGAGGTGAAGGCGACGCTACCGCAATAATCCGGTGAACGTCGACCTTTTCGATTTCGAGCTGCCGAACGACCGTATCGCGCTGCGCCCCGCGGCCCCGCGCGACACGGCGCGTTTGCTCGTGCTCGACGGCCCCGAGGCCACGCGCGACCTCCATGTCCGCGACCTGCCCGGCCAGCTGCGCGCCGGCGATTGCCTGGTTTTCAACGACACCCGGGTGATCCCCGCCCAGCTCGAGGGCACAAGGGGCGAGGCGAAGATCGGCGCCACCCTCCACAAGCGCGAGGGACCGCGCCGCTGGCGCGCCTTCATCCGCAACGCCAAGCGGCTGCGCGACGGCGACACGGTCGATTTCGGCAATGGCGTGCTCGCCACCGCCGGCGACCGCGCCGAGGATGGCAGCTTCGCGCTCGATTTCCACGGCGACGAGCCGGTCGAGCTGCTGCTCGAGCGCTGCGGCCGCATGCCGCTGCCGCCCTATATCGCATCCAAGCGCCCGACCGACGCCCAGGACGCCGACGATTACCAGACGATGTTCGCCAACGAGCCGGGCGCCGTCGCCGCCCCCACCGCGGCGCTGCACTTCACGCCGGATCTGCTTGCTGCGCTCGCCGCCGCCGGGGTCGGCCACACCACGCTGACCCTCCATGTCGGCGCGGGCACCTTCCTGCCGGTCAAGGCCGAGGACACCGCGGACCACAAGATGCACGCCGAATGGGGCCGCATCGACCAGGCCACCGCAGACCACCTCAACGCCGTCCGCGCAAAGGGCGGCCGGGTGATCGCGGTCGGCACCACCAGCCTGCGCCTGATCGAGAGCGCCGCCGGCGACGACAAGATCATCCGCGCGTTCGAAGGCGACACCGCGATCTTCATCACCCCCGGCTACCGCTTCAAGGGAATCGACGGCCTGGTGACCAACTTCCACCTGCCGCGCTCGACGCTGTTCATGCTGGTTTCTGCCCTGATGGGGCTCGACCGGATGCAGGCTGCATATGCCCATGCCATCGCCGATCACTATCGCTTCTACAGCTACGGGGACGCCTCGCTGCTGTTGCCGTGAGGCGCCCCGTGCCGTGCCGCGTCAGAAACGCTGGCCGAACTTGATCCCGAAATATTGCGGCTTGGTCGGATAGAGCCGCGCATAGGGTGCGCAAAGGCTCGGCGCGCAGGTGATGTTCTTGCTCAGGATGCCCCGCTCGTCGAAGGCGTTCTGGATGAACGCCTCGATCGAGAAATTCGCGAAGCGGTAGCCGGCCGAGAAGTCGACCGTGGTGAACTGGTCCGTGTTGCCGAGCGCCGCATTGCCGTCCGGCGTCAGGTACGAGGTCGTGCCGCTCTGATGGTTCAGGTTGCCCTGCAGGAAGGCTTTATCCGCGCCGAGCAGGAATTCGTAGCGCGCACCGAGGTTGAACTTGACCTTGGGGGTAACCGGCAGTCGCGTGCCCTTGGGCGCGAATACCTGGCCGCCATTGGCCGGATCGCAGCCATTGACCTGGTCGCAGAAGGGCTGGGTCAGCTTCGCATCGACATAGGTGCCCGAGCCGGTGAAGGTCAGCCCGCGCATCGGTGACCAGCTGATATCGCCCTCGAAGCCGCGCGAGCGCGCCTTGCCCGCATTCACCGTGTAGAAGATGCCGAGCACGCCCGGCAGGCTGTACTGGACGTCCTTCCACTCTTCCCAGAACAGCGCCGCGTTGAAGGTCAAATGACGATCGAACCAGCTCGTCTTCCAGCCGATCTCGTAGTTGGTGAGCGTATCCGCCTTGTATGCCGGGATGTCCTGCAACTGGCCGAGCGCGAACGCGTCACGGTTGTTGCCGCCCGGGCGGAAGCCGGTCGAGTAGGTGGCGTAGAGCAGCTTGTCCGGGCTCGGCTTCCAGGTGAGCGTCGCCTTGTGCGTCTCGCCGCGCTCGACATATTTCTTGTCGATGTTCGGACATTCCTGGACCGTGGTCCCCGTGCACCCGAACAGCGTGACTTGGCGATCGAACGCGCCATAGCCGCCCGAGAAGCCGTTCAGCGTGTTGTTGGCGATGAAGCCGCGGATGCCGGCGAGCAGCGTGAGGTTCGGCAGGATGTCGAACTCCGCCTCGCCGAACGCGGCATAGTCGCGGTCGACGCGGTGGATGGTGGTGAAATAGACATCGTCGGGGCCGCCGCCCGGCACCGGCGGGCTGAACGGGTTCACCGCGGTGCTGACGCCCGGCAGAATATATTCGGCGATGCGATCGTCGATCTGGTGCTGCGCGAACAGGCCGGCGGTCAGGCGGAAGCGGTTCTTCGCCGGCGAGCTGATCCGCAGCTCGTTCGCCCATTTCTTGTAGCGATCATAGCCGCGTACCGCCTGGCTGGGATCGATGTCCTGCCCCGATGCCGTCTTGTAGTAATTGTAATCGGCATAGGTGTCGTAGGCGACGCTGAAATAGGAATAGTCGGAGGTGTTGTCGACGACGCGGTGGAACCAGGAGCCGGTGTAGGTCAGGTCCCAGTTGCTGATCTGCCCCTTGATCGTCAGCGAGGCGAGATACCATTCGTCGCGATTGTGGCTCTCGATGAAATCGTGGTTCTTGAGGTCGCCGACGCGCGGATCGAACAGGAACTGGCCGCCCGCTTCCTGGTGCTGGTAGATGATGCCCGGCGTCACCGTCCAGCTGTCGGAAAGGTCGATACCGAGCGCGGCGCGGCCGCCATAGGTCTCGACGTCGTTATAGTCGTCCTTGACCAGGTCGTTGTTGTTGATGGTCAGCGGCGCGTCGACGACATTGCCCAGGCCATCGGTGTGCGGGCGGTTATAGGTGCGCGTACCCGGCGTGTTGTCGATATAGCCGCCTTCATGCTCGAAGAAGCCCGAGGCGCGGAAGGCGATCGTCTCGCTGATCGGGATGTTGATGAAGCCTTCGACCTGGCCGCCGAAATCGCCCTTGCCGAACTTGGAGACCTGCACGTCATAGCCCGCCTCGAACCCGGAAGTGCTCGGCTTGTTGGTGATGATGCGCAGCGTGCCCGACAGCGAGCTCGCGCCGTATAGCGTGCCCTGCGGCCCCGCCAGCGCCTCGACGCGGGCCAGGTCATAGGCGTGGAGATCGACCGAGCCATAGATGGTCGTCACCGGCACGTCGTCGATATAGAGGCCGGCGCCCGGCAGCGGCCCCGAGGCGAGACCGTCGCCGCCCGTCGCGATGCCGCGGAAATAGAGCTGCGAGGCACCTGGTCCGAACGACTGGTAGCTGACGCTCGGCAGCAGCTTCACATAATCGTCGAAGCTGGAGACGTGGTTCTCCTCGAGCTTGGCCGGGCTCAAGGCAGTGATGCTGATCGGAACGTCCTGCAGACTGGCTTCGCGCTTGGTGGCGGTAACGACGATCTCGTTGGGATCGCGATAGCCAGTCGCGTCCTGTTTCTCCGGCGTTTCCGCCGGCGTGGACGGCGCTTGCTGCGCCGCAGCAACGCCGCTGAATCCTGTGAGCATGGTACTTGCGAAAAGGAACTGCGCAACCCGCGTCGAACGCATAACGGCCTCCCCTTAGCTAAGATCGGGAAGGCTGTTATTACAAACCTGTGAAGTCAAGCAGGTGCTGAACTATGCGAATTAAGTTCGCGCTGCATTGCAAAAATGTCACGGTCGCGGAACGTCCGGATAGGCCGTGAGAACGGGCCCGAGCGCGACCTCGATCGGGCCGAGCCAGGGCGCGAAATGCTGCCATTGCTCCATCCCCTCGCGGAAGATCGGGCGACGAACCTGCTCCGAGGAAGCGGTGCGCACCGCGCGCTCGGTCTTGTGGAAGTCCAGGCAGCCAGGCTCGAAGTCCAGCCCGGTGGCGGCGAGCAGCGCGCGCACCTGCGCCTCGGTATCCTCGACCATGCGCTCATAGATCACCCGATGGACCCGCCCCGGCAGCGCCGCGTCGACCCCGGCCATCGCGCGGACATAGTCGGCATAATAGCGGCCGATCTCGGTCAGGTCGTAGGAGAAGGCCTGGCCATGCGCGAAATGCTGCTTGAACAGCGAGAAGCCGCAGCTGAGCGGATGGCGCCGCGCATCGATGATCGTCGCATGGGGCAGGATCAGCTGGATCAGCCCGGCATAGAGCCAGTTGTTCGGCATCTTGTCGACGAAGCGCGGAGTGCCCGCCTTGCGCTGCACCCGGGTGCGATCGAGATATTCCTGGCCCCAGGCGGCCGCCGTCTCCGCGTCGAGCTCGGCGAGCCCGCCCGGCCCCAGCCTTCCCGCGAGCATGGCGATGTCGGGCAGCTCCATCGTGCCTTCCACCTGGCTGTGGCTGGCGAGGATCTGCTCAACCAGCGTCGATCCGGCGCGCGGCAGCGAGACGACGAAGATCGGATCCCCGGCCTGGCACCCCCAGCCGGCCCGCGTAGCAAAGAACGCCGCATCCTGCGTCGCCAGCTGGCGATCGACCAGCGCGCTGGTCTCATCCGCATCATAATGGATCATCGCCCGGCGCAGACGATTGCCTTCGGCATAGTGTGCGAAGCTCCCGGCATAATGACCGGCATCCTCTTCCGCCTTGCCCAGCGCGAAATGGAGGTGAAAGCGGTCGTCATGGCTGATCGCATCGTCGGCCAGCGCACCGCGCATCGCAGCGGCATCCGCAGCCGTGAAGCGATACGTCTTGAGGTTGGCGAGGCTCCACCAGCTGCCGCCCAGACCCGGTTCCAGCTCGATGCTGCGGCGATAGGCCTCGATGCTCTCGGCCTGCTCGCCCACCGTCTTCAGCGCATGGCCCAGGCTCATCCACACCTTGGCCTGGCGCGGATGCTCGGCAAGGATCGTGCGGTACAGCTCCACCGCCAGGTCATAGTCGCCGCTGCGGCCTAGGATCGCCGCCTTGAGGATATCGTTGCTCGGATCCTCCGGCGCCTCGGCGATCAGCGAATCGATCTCGGCCAGCGCGTCCTCGGGCCGGCCATGCCGGTGGAGGACCAGCGCGAGATTATGCCGTGCCGCGGCGAAGCCCGGCGCCAGCTCGAGTGCGCGGCGCAGCAGGGTCTCGGCATCGCGCCAGCGCCCCAGCCGCCCGGCCAGCTCGGCCATCATCCGGATCGCGGCAACGTCGGTAGGCTGGGCATGAAGCCGGCCGCGCAATCGCATCTCGGCCCGGTCGAGCGCGCCCTGCGCCAGTGCCGCCGCCGCGTCGATCAGCTCGGGATCGGATACCGAGAGCGAGACCGCGCGAAGATGCGCCGCGCCGCCCGCGCCGGCATCCCCCGCCGCATGCCAGAGATTGCCGATCGCCCGCCACGCGCCGGGCTGGGGCGGATCAAGCGCTTCGGCCTGGCGCAGCGCGCGGGCGGCGGCATCGCGCTCTCCCGCTTCGATCGCCGCCTTCGCCGCATCCAGCCGCGCCCGCACTTCGCTCACACGCTTCCCCCGCCGAACCTGCACCGCGATCATGCGACGCACGGGCGTGGTCCGCAACGCCCCACCTTCGCCACGGATTGCGCCTTGGGTGGCAAGCGCGGTAGCGGTCCTCGTTATCGCGATTCGGAAGGGTTCCCATGCGTTTGTTGTTTGCGCTCGCGGCGTTGATCGCGACTCCCGCCTTTGCGCAGGCCGCCCATGCCCAGGATCGCGTCGGCATCCCGATGCCGCCGGCGAATACTGCCAACCCGATCGGCACCAGCACGCGCGAGCAGCCCGCCTTCACTGTGATCGCCGAGCCCGTGGCGATGATGATCGCCGCCTTCGACGCGGACGGTGACGGCAAGGTCACCCGCGCCGAATTCGATGCCGGCCTGAAACGCAGCTTCGATGCGATCGACACCCGCCACCAGGGCTGGCTCGGCTATATCGCCTATTCGGACTGGCAGGAGCGCTGGATGGGCGATCGCAACACCGTGCCCAGCCCCTTCGAAGTCGATCGCGACGGCGACAACAAGATCACCTTCGCCGAGATCGCCGAGCGCTTCGACCTGCTCTTCACTCGCTTCGATGCCGACAAGAACGGCGTGCTGGAGCGCAAGGAACTCGTCACCATCCGCCCGCAGATGCCGCCTCCCGGCGCAGGACGTGGAAAGAAGGGCCGCGGCCCGAACTGATGTCCTAGCATCACATGCAGCGACTTAGCTAAAGCGAGTCCATGGCCGCGCACGATCACAACCACAGCCACAACGGACATGCACATCACGGCCATGGGCACAGCCATGCGCCCGCGGATTTCGGCCGTGCCTTCGCCATCGGCACCGCGCTGAACCTCGCCTTCGTGCTGGTCGAGGGCGCGGCGGGCTTCCTGACCCATTCGATGGCGTTGCTGGCCGATGCCGGGCACAATCTGTCCGACGTGCTTGGCCTGCTGATCGCCTGGGGCGGTGCCGAACTGGCCAAGCGCCCCGCCTCGCCACGCTTCACCTATGGCCTGCGCGGCTCGTCGATCCTGGCGGCGCTCGCCAATGCTGTGCTGCTGTTCGTCGCAGTCGGCGCAATCCTGCTCGAGACGATCCAGCGCCTGTCCGAACCGCGCGACGTGCCGGGCATGACGGTGATGCTCGTCGCCGGCGCCGGCATCGTCGTCAACCTGGCGACCGCCCTGCTCTTCGCCAGCGGCCGCAAGGGCGACGTCAACATCCGCGGTGCCTATCTCCACATGGCGGCGGATGCCGCGGTCTCGGCCGGCGTGGTGATCGCCGGCGCGCTGATCCTGTTCACCGGCGCCGACTGGATCGACCCCGCGATCAGCCTGGTCATCGTGGGCGTGATCCTGTGGAGCAGCTGGGGGCTCTTCACCGAATCGCTGACCATGGCGCTGCAGGCCGTTCCCAAGGGCATCGATTCCGCCGCAGTCGAAGCCGCGCTCGCGTCGATGCCCGGCGTGACGCGCGTCCATGATCTCCATATCTGGCCGATGAGCACCACCGAGGCCGCGCTCACCGCACATCTCGTCATGCCGGACGGCCATCCCGGCGATGCTTTCCTGATCGCGCTGCAACATCGGCTGGCGCACGACTTCAGGATCGATCATACGACCGTTCAGATCGAATTGGGGGACGGGGCGGAATGTCGGATGCATGGGAGTGGACACGCGCATGAGTGACGCGTCGCCCATTCGGCTGGTCATCTTCGATTTCGACGGCACGCTTTCCGACAGCGGCGACTGGTTCCTGTCTGTCGTCGACGAGCTGGCGCGCAAGTTCCGCTTCCGCACGGTCGCGGAGCACGAAGTCGACATGCTGCGCAACAAGAGTTCGCGCGACGTGATCGAGTTCCTCGGCATCTCGAAGTGGAAGCTGCCGCTGATCGCCCGCCATGTGCGCCGCCTGGTCGGCCGCAATGCGCACCAGATCGAGCTGTTCCCGGGAACCCCCGACCTGCTCGAGCAGATCGCCGCCACCGGCGTGAAGATCGCACTGGTCACGTCGAACGCCGAAGCCAATGCGCGCAAGATCCTGGGCCCGGTCCATGCCGCCCGGATCGATTTCTTCGCCTGCGGCTCGTCACTGTTCGGCAAGGCACCCAAATTCCGCCGTGTGCTCAGGAAGATGGGCGTGAAGCCGCACGAGGTGCTGGCGATCGGCGACGAGACCCGCGATGTCGATGCCGCCCGCGAAGTCGGCATGCGCGCCGGATCGGTGCTGTGGGGCTATGCCGCCGAGGAGCTGCTCGCCGCGATGGAGCCCGACGTGATGTTCCGCACCCCGCAGGACATCATCGACTATGTGTCCGCCAGCCGCTGAGGCCCGTTTCGGTTGAACGCATTCCCCCGACCTGTAAGGTACGGACATGGAACGTTTGCGTTGGACCTGGATCTGGCTCCCCCCCTTCGCGGGTGCGTTGAGCCTCCTTTTCGGCAGCTCCTTCACGCTCCCGCCGCTGCTGCTCGGCACCGTGCTGATCGCCACCGTGCTGGCCGCCGTCCATCATGCCGAGCTGATCGCGCACAAGATGGGCGAGCCGTTCGGCACCTTCCTGCTCGCCCTCGCCGTCACGGTGATCGAGGTCGGGCTGATCCTCACCCTGATGCTGCAGGGCAAGGCCGGCGCCGAGACGCTGGCACGCGACACCGTATTCTCGGCGGTGATGATCATCCTCAACGGCCTGCTCGGCGCGTTCATCCTGTTCGGCGCGCTGCGCCACCATGAGCAGAGCTTCCAGCAGGTCGGCGTCAGCGCCTCGCTGGCGACGCTCTGCACGCTCACCGTGCTGACGCTGGTGCTGCCCAATTTCCTCGCGTCCGAGCACGGCCCCTATTACGCGCCGTCGCAGCTCGCCTTTGTCGCGATCGTGTCGCTGCTGCTCTACCTCACCTTCGTGATGGTGCAGACGGTGCGCCACCGGGGCTATTTCCTGCCGCCCGGCGGGGAAACCGAAGACCCCGAAGCGCATGCTCCGCCGCCCAGCGACAAGCAGACGGCGCTGTCGGGCGTGCTGCTCGTCGCCTGCCTGGTCGAGGTGGTGCTGCTCGCCAAGGCGCTGGCACCGGCGATCGAGGAAGGCGTCGCCTCGGCCGGCGCACCGCACGCCGTGGTCGGCGTAGTGATCGCCGCGCTGGTCCTGCTCCCGGAAAGTGTCGCTGCGGTGCGCGCCGCGATGGCCAACCGGCTGCAGACCAGCCTCAACCTCGCGCTCGGCTCCGCGCTGGCGACGATCGGCCTCACCATTCCGGCGGTGGCGATGCTGTCGCTGGTCCAGGACCTGCCCCTGGCGCTCGGCCTCGATTCCAAGGGCATCGTGCTGCTGTCGCTGACCCTGCTGGTGACCACCCAGTCGCTCGCCACTGCCCGCACCACGGTGCTGCAGGGCGTGGTGCACCTCGTCATCTTCGGGGTGTTCGTCTTTACCACCCTGGTCCCCTAGGCGCGCAAAAGGGACGCTTCCGTTTGCGTCTTCACCCCGGCCTTGAGCCGGGGTCCCGCTTCTTCTTCGGTGGCGCAACGCCGGTTTCGTTGCACCGACATAGTTGACTCAATCAACTATGTCGGTGCAGATTGCCTGCATGGATCAGGCCATCGAACAATTCCGCGCCTTCAACCGGGCGCATACCCGCTTCGCGGCGGTGCTGGCGCCGCGCTACATGGACAGCGAGATGGGCGTGGCCGAAGCACGCCTCCTCTACGAGATCGCCGCGCGGCATCCGGTCCTCGCCACCGAATTGCAGGACGCGCTCGACCTCGATGCCGGCTATGTCAGCCGCGCGGTCAAGCGGTTCGAGGATCGCGGCTGGATCGCGCGCGAACGCGGCGAGGAGGATGCCCGCCAGCGCCCGATCGTCCTGCTACCCGCCGGCCGCACCGCCTTTGACGCGCTCGACGACACGACTCGCGCCCACAGCCGCCGCCAGCTCGAATCCCTCGGCCCCGCCGCCGCCGCCACGCTCGGCCACCATCTCGCGGCGGCGCGCGCATTGATCGAAGGTGGGGCGGGCAGCTGGGAGATCCGCACGCTGCGCCCCGGCGACATGGGTGCGATCGCGAGCCGCCAGGCGATCCTCTATGCCGAAAATTATGGCTGGGAGCGTCCGATGGAGCTGCTGCTCAACGACGTGACCACCAGCTTCCTGCGCGACTTCCAGCCGGGCCGCGAGCAATGCTGGGTCGCCGAGCGCGGCGGTGAGATGCTCGGATCGGTGATGCTCGCCGATGGCGGCGACAGCGTTGCCAAGCTTCGCCTGCTCTATGTCGAAAGCCATGCCCGCGGCCTTGGCATCGGCGAAGCGCTGGTCCGTAGCTGCATCGAATTCGCGCGCCAGGCGGGCTATCAGCGGCTCGAGCTATGGACCCACACCATCCTCACCAGCGCCCGGCGCATCTATGCCGCGCATGGCTTCGAGCTGGTCAGCAGCGAAGTCCACACCCGGTTCGGCGAACCGCTGATGGGCGAGACCTGGTCGCTCGACCTCAGCCCAAATGCACCGCCAGCCACACCGTAGGCCGATCCTCGGCCGTCCAGGTCACCCAATGACGCTTCCCAGCGGCGATCAGCAGGTGATCGCCCGGGCGTAGCGTGACCGCCTCTCCCTCCTCGAGCCGCAGCCCGGCCACGCCTTCGAGCAGCAGCACCCATTCGTCCCAGTCCTGCACCATCGGCGCATCCTCGGGCGTCGCCTGCCCCTGCGAGACGATCCGCTCGATGCGGACGCCGGGACGGCGCAGCAGCTCGGTAAAGACTTCGTCGGCGCTGGCATCGGGCAGGTCGGCGAGGAGGTTGCTGGTCATCCCCTCCCGTTGCGCTCCTCCGCCAAAGGGGGCAAGGCCCTGCGCATGTCCCGTTTCGAGTTCACCATCCACGCCACCGACGGCAAGGCGCGCCTTGGCACCATCGCCATGCAGCGCGGCGATATCCGCACGCCTGCCTTCATGCCGGTCGGCACCGCCGCCACCGTCAAGGCGATGAAGCCGCAGGACGTGCGCGCCGCCGGCGCCGACATCATCCTCGGCAACACCTATCACCTGATGCTGCGCCCCGGCGCCGAGCGCGTCGCGCGGCTCGGCGGGCTGCACAAGTTCATGCACTGGGATCGCCCGATCCTCACCGATTCGGGCGGCTATCAGGTGATGAGTCTGGCCGACCTGACCACCCGCAGCGAGGAGGGCGTCTCTTTCAAGTCGCACCTCGACGGCACCCGCCACCTGCTCTCGCCGGAGCGCTCGATCGAGATCCAGCGCCTGCTCGGCAGCTCGATCACCATGGCGTTCGACGAACTCGTCCCCACCACTTCGACCCGCGAAGTCCAGGCCGCTGCGATGGAGCGATCGATGCGCTGGGCCAAGCGCAGCCGCGACGCCTTCTTCGCCGCCGAGGAGCATGCCGAGCACAATGCGATCTTCGGCATCCAGCAGGGCGCACTCGACGAGGGGCTGCGCAAATACTCCGCCGACGCGCTGCTCGATGTCGGCTTTGACGGCTATGCCGTGGGCGGCCTCGCGGTTGGCGAGGGCCAGGAAGCGATGTTCGGCGTGCTCGACTATGCACCCGGCCAGCTCGATGCGAGCAAGCCGCGTTACCTGATGGGCGTGGGCAAGCCCGACGACATCGTCGGCGCGGTCGAGCGCGGCATCGACATGTTCGATTGCGTGCTGCCCACCCGCTCGGGGCGCACCGGCCAGGCCTTCACCCGCACCGGCCCGATCAACATCCGCAACGCCAAGTTCGCCGAGGACCAGGGCCCGCTCGATCCCGCCTGCCCCTGCCCGGTCTGCGGCACCTGGAGCCGCGCCTATCTCCATCATCTCGTCCGCGCCGGCGAGATTCTCGGCGCGATGCTGATGACCGAGCACAATATCTGGTTCTACCAGGTGCTGATGCAGGACCTGCGCGAGGCCATTGGCGAAGGCCGGCTCACCGAGTTCGCCAACGGGTTCCGCGCTTCCTATTACAGCACCAAGGCCTAGGCTGGCCGCGGGAGGTTCGACATGGCCGAACATTGCTGCTCCGCGAAGGGAAAGGAACTTGAGCGCCTCGCCGTCCAGGCCGAGCAGCGCCGGGTGCTCACCATCGTGCTGGCGATCAACGCGACGATGTTCTTCCTCGAGTTCGGCGCCGGCGTGATCGCCGGCTCCGCGGCGCTGATGGCCGATGCGGTCGACATGCTCGGCGACGCGCTGGTCTATGGGCTCAGCCTCTATGCACTGGCCCGCAGCGACCGGTGGAAGGGTGGCGCGGCGTTGGCCAAGGGCGTGTTCATCCTCGCCTTCGGGATCGGCATCCTGATCGACATCGCGATCAAGCTGCGGAGCGGCATCCCGCCCTCCTCCACGCTGATGCTCGGCTTCGGTACGCTGGCGCTGGCCGCAAATCTGCTTTGCCTGCGGCTGCTGTGGCGCTTCCGCGCGCAGGACGTGAACATGGCCAGCACCTTCGAATGCTCACGCAACGACGTGGTGTCGAACATCGGTGTGCTGGTAGCGGCGGGCGGCGTTGCGATCTTTGCCTCGCCTTGGCCAGACATACTGGTGGGCGCAGCCATCGCTGCCCTTTTCCTGCGTTCGGCATTCGGCGTGATCCGCAGCGCGCTGCCGGTACTGCGCACCTCGCATGGTTAAAATTACCTTTACCATCAAGTGTTTCGCCATAGGACATGGGAAAATCCGGGGGCGCGGGGGGGCCCGAAATCGACTATAGCCACGCCCGGGCAAGGGGCCCGTACGGGGTTGGGCACGCGTGTTCTGGCGGCGTTTCTCGAAGATGCAGGCGCGGGGGATCGCAGCGGCAATCGTCGCGTCGCTGATCGGCGCAGGCTTCTCCGCCCAGGCGCTCGCCCCCGACACCAAGCCCAAGGCGAATCCCAAGCCGGTGGCCGTCGGCTATGAAGCCGAGGATCATTTCCCAGGCGCCGCCTTCTATTATGCCGTCGATGACGATGCCGCGGTGAGCGCGGGTACGACCGGCACTACCGCGCTTCCCGACATGCCGATCCCCGCCGATGCGCTCGACACACCGGTCGACGGATCGATCCAGCCCGCCCTGCCCTTCCACCTCGCCGGCAGCGGCGTGGACAAGGCGCGCGCGCTCCAATGCCTGACCACCGCGATCTATTACGAAGCCGCCAACGAGCCGAGCGACGGCCAGCGCGCGGTGGCGCAGGTGATCCTCAACCGCGTGCGCCACCCCGCCTTTCCAGCCACGGTGTGCGGCGTGGTGTTCCAGGGATCGGAGAAGCGCGGCTGCCAGTTCAGCTTCGCCTGTGACGGCGCCATGGCCCGTGCGCCGATGCGCTCGGCCTGGGACCGCGCCGCCAGGGTCGCCGCCGCCGCGCTTTCCGGCCAGGTATTCGGCGCGGTGGGCGAGGCGACGCACTATCACACCTATGCCGTTACCCCGTCCTGGAACCGCAGCCTGGTGATGACCGGGGTGTTCGGCGCGCATTTCTTCCATCGCTGGAAGGGCTGGTGGGGCACCGCCGCCGCCTTCCGCCAGGCCTATCGGGGCGGCGAGCCCCTGCCCCAACCGCATGCCCGGATCGACCTGGCCGATGCGATAGCACCGGTCGTACCGGTGCCTGCAATGGCAACGGCGCTCCCGGCCAAGCCATCCACCCCGATCGCCACCCCGCGCGAGACGATCCAGCCGGCCTATGCCCAGAGCGGCACGCCGCTCGGCGGTTATGTGCCCAAGGCCGTGCCGAGCACATCGCCGATGGACCAGGGCGAGTCGCAGATCCTCGACAAGTGGAAGGACAGCGGCAAGCCGCTGCGCTGAGTGGGTCGACAACTCACCCTTCACCGTCAAGCTGAACTTGTTTCAGCATCCAAACCTCCTCCGGCGATATCGTTCGTGGATAGTTGGACCCTGAAACAAGTTCAGGGTGACGCCAGGCCTTGATGGCCTCGGCTCTGAACATCGCCGCCGCTCCCCAAACGGCAACGGGCTCCGCCTTGCGGCGGAGCCCGTCCTGTCAGGTTCCCCCAGGGGGCCGGGAAAGGGGAACCCGCTAGCCTTTACCAGCGACGGCCGGGGCCGCGGTGGTCGTTGCGATCGTGCTTCTCGATCCGGATGCGCGCCGAAAGCGCATCGAAGCGACGGTCCAGGTCACGGCGCTCGGCCAGCGTCAGGCCGGGGCGCGAGCGGCGATACTGGGCCTCAAGCCGGTTGAGGCTGGCGAACTCGGCACGGAGGCGAGCCGCCTCGCTGCGGCTCAGAGCGCCCGAACGCACGCCCTGGTTGATACGGGCCTCGAGGTTCGCCTGGCGGCCATTGATCGACTGCCATGCCTGGAAGGCGGGCGCCGGATGCGGTGCGGCCATCGCGGCGGTCATCGGAACAGCCGAAACGGCGATGCCAAGGCCGGCGAGCATCAGGGTGAACTTCTTCATGTCTACGCTCCTCTTCAAAAACCGGGCCGTCCCTGCGGCCTGGAACCTTTATGGGGACCGCCTGTCGCATGCCTGTCCCGATCCCCGCGCTTTTGTGTCGCAAGCTGTCGCGCGGCCGCGGGTTCCGTTCAGGTTCGGGGAAGCGAGTCCCTCTCGCGGCGACCGGAGCGTCGGCGGAATCGATTGACGCGCCGGTCGCTTGCCCTAGATTCCTCGCAAGTATCTCGGGGGATTGGGATGTCGCTTTCGATTGCCGAACTGACGCTGGTCGAGCAGCGCGTAACCAACGACGCGCCCAGCATCGCGGTCGCCTATCTCTTCTGGCTGTTCCTGTGGTTCGTCAGTGCCCACCGCTTCTATCTGGGCCGACCGGTGTCGGCGATCCTCCAGATCCTGTCCTATTTCGTGGTGATCGGCTTCGTCTGGTTGCTGATCGACCTGTTCCTGATCCCTGGCATGATCCGCGAGAAGAAGGACGAGATCCGCCACGAGATGATGCGCCGGCTGGCTACGGCCTGACACCCGCGCGGCGTTGACGCGGCCAATATCTGCGATACTGTGCAGGCTTCCTGAGGGGGAAGCCACCACATGCCGTATCGCCATGCCCATTGGTATCTGCTTGCGATCTTTCCGCTAGCGGCGCTGGCCTTCTGGCCCGGCTATCTCTCAACGATCGGCACCGCGCCGCTGCAGATGCATGCGCATGGCATCACCGCTACGCTGTGGCTGGCGCTGCTCGTCGCGCAGAGCTGGCTGATTCATTCCGGCAACAATGCACTGCACCGCACCCTGGGCGCGGCCAGCCTGGCGCTGTTCCCGCTGTTCCTGGCCGGCGGATCGATGATCTTCCTCGGCATGGCGCAGCGCTTCGCCGATCCGCCCTCGCCCTTCTACACCATGTACGCGCCCGGCCTGGCCTGGATCGACATGATCTCGGTCGCTGCCTTTGCCTGGTGCTATTATTCGGCGCTGCGCACCCGGCGGACCGTGCAGTTCCACGCGCGCTACATGCTGGCGACCGTGATCTTCCTGCTGCCGCCGATCCTCGGCCGTCTGGCCCCGATCCTGCCGCCGCTGTCGATCAACGGCCCTGCCGACTTCTGGAAGCTGGACATCGGCTTCCAGCTCGGCAATGCGATCACCGCCGCGATCGCCTTCAGCCTGGCGCTCGGCAGCGCACGGCACGGCCATCCCTTCTTTGTCGCGGGGGCTGCGACCGTGCTGGGGGGCGTGTTATTCCAGTTCGTCGGCCCGATGGCGGCGTGGCGGCACCTGTTGGTGGAATTTGCCGTGCTGCCGCCCCTGCCGCTTGCGCTGGCGGCGGGGATTGCGGGGGTGGGCATTGCCGCGGCCGGCTGGATGGCCGGACGCGCACCGCATCTGCCGGAGGTTGCAACCGCCTAGGCGGCGATCAGCCGCTCGGCCTGGGCGCGTGCCTCGTCGGTGATCTCCGCACCCGACAGCATCCGCGCGATTTCCTCGCGGCGCTCCCCGGCACCCAGCGGCGTTACCCCGGTGCGGGTGACCGTCCCGTCATGGCTCTTGGCGATCAGCAGATGCTGGGCACCCCGCGCCGCCACCTGCGGGCTATGCGTCACCACCAGCACCTGCGCGGTATCTGCCAGCCGCGCCAGCCGCTCGCCGATCGCACTCGCCACCGCTCCGCCGACACCGCGATCGATCTCGTCGAAGATCAAAGTCCGCGCCCCGCCTTCCTCGGCCAGCGCCACCTTCATCGCCAGGATGAAGCGCGACAGCTCGCCGCCCGAGGCGATCTTGACCAGCGGCGCGAAGGGCGCGCCGGGATTGGTCGAGACTTCAAACTCGACCCGGTCCATGCCGAAGCTCGACCAGTTCGCCTCGTCCTGCGGCTCGACCATGGTGCGGAAGCGCGCTGCGTCGAGTTTGAGCGGCTTGAGTTCGGTCATCACCGCCGCATCGAGCCGCGCCGCGGCCAGCGCGCGCTTGGCCGAGAGCGTCTTCGCGGCATCGGCATAGGCGGCGTGCGTCTCGTGCACCGCCGCTTCCAGCTTCGCGATCCCCGCTCCACCGCTCTGCACGCGGTCCAGTCGCCCGGCCAGTTCCTCGAGCAGGGCAGGCAGCGCATCCGGCTGCACCCGATGCTTGCGCGCCTGCCCACGCAGCTCGAACAGCCGTGTTTCGTCTGCTTCCAGCGCGGCGGGATCATAGGCCAGTGCCTCGGCGGCGACGTCCACCCGGTCCTGCGCCTCGGCCGCCTCGGTGATCGCGCGGTCGATCGCGGCCAGCGCCTCGGCCAGTGCCTCATGGTCGCCGGCAATCCGCTCGAGCACCCGCGCCGCCTGGCGCAGCTGGCTCAGCCCGCCTTCGGAGCCATCGAGCAACTCGGCAATGCCCTGTAGCTCGCTGGCGATCTTCTCGCCGCGCTGCATCGAGGCACGCCGCTCGGCGAGCATTTCCTCCTCGCCTGCCTCGGGCGCCAGCGCGCGCAGCTCGCCCACGGCATGTTCGAGCCACTCACGGTCACGCTCGGCGACGTCCTGCTCGGCTCGCGCCACCGCCAGCGCCGCCTCGGCATCGCGCCACGCTTTGTGCGCGATCGCCACCGGGCCAACCTCGCAGCGCCCGAACGCATCGAGCAGCGCCCGGTGCCCGCGCGGATTCAACATGCCGCGGTCGTCATGCTGGCCATGGATCTCGACCAGATGCGGCGCCAGCTCGCGCAACAGCCCCGCCGAGGCCGGCTGGTCGTTGAGGAACGCCCGGCTGCCGCCATCCGCCTTGACGATACGCCGCACGATCAGCGGCTCGCCCGGCTCCAGCTCCAAGCCATTCTGGTGGAAGATATTGGCGACTTCGCCGTCCCGCGCCGGCGCCTCGAAGCTAGCCGTCACCACGGCTTGCGCAGCGCCGTTCCGCACCAGCCCGGTCTCGCCGCGCGCGCCGAGCGCCAGGCCCAACGCGTCGAGCAGGATCGACTTGCCCGCCCCGGTCTCGCCGGTGAGCACGCCAAGGCCGGCGCCGAACTCCAGGTCCAGCGCCTCGATCAGGACGACGTCGCGAATAGCCAGCGCAGTAAGCATGCGCCCGCTCCTATCGCAGGAACTTAACGAGAACGAAAGCCCCGAGCATCAGCTCGCGGGCTTGGTCGCCGCCTGGGCCTGCTGCACCTTGCCCTTGTTTTCCTGCATCAGCTTGTAGGCGTGGCTATACCAGTCGGTGCCCGGATAGTTGGCGCCGAGCACGGCCGCGGCCTTCTCGGCTTCCTCCGGCACGCCGAGCGCCAGATAGCTCTCGGTCAGGCGCATCAGCGCCTCGGGCACGTGGGTAGTGGTCTGATACTGATCGACCACGGTGCGGAAGCGCAGCGTCGCCGAGAGCCACTGGCCACGCGTCTCGTAGAAGCGGCCGATCTCCATTTCCTTGCCGGCCAGGTGGTCGCGGACAAGGTCGATCTTCAGGCGCGCATCGGCGGCGTATTTGGTGTTCGGGTAGCGGCGGGTCAGCTCGCCCAGCGAATCGAGTGCCTGCTGCGTGATCTTCTGGTCGCGCTGCACGTCGCTGATCTGCTCGTAATAGCTCAGGCCGATCAGATAATAGGCGTAGGGCGCGTCGCGGTTGCCCG
Source organism: Sphingomonas sp. OTU376 (assembly GCF_038440415.1). Lineage (NCBI taxonomy): Bacteria > Pseudomonadati > Pseudomonadota > Alphaproteobacteria > Sphingomonadales > Sphingomonadaceae > Sphingomonas > Sphingomonas sp. OTU376. Next base: position 32,127 of record NZ_JASATQ010000049.1, read on the forward strand.
GATGCACCGCCAGGAAGCGCTGTGCCGACGAAATGGATTCGGTGTAGTCGCGGTTCAGATAATAGCTGAACGCGCCCATCAGCTGCGCGCGGCGCGCCCAGACCGAATAGGGGTGCTGACGCTCGACTTCGTCGAACAGCGCGGCGGCCAGCTTGTACTGGTGCTGGTCGAGCTTCTGCTTGGCGGTGGAATAGAGCGTGCCGACGTCGCGCGCGACATAGGGAAGGTCCTTGCCGCCACTCTTCTTGGCGCAACCGGCCATCGAGAGCGCGAGAACCGGAAGCAGGGAGAGCGCAAGCGCGCGAGTGGTGGAAGTACGCATGGGCGGGGGTCTTAGCGCGGTCCCGTGGCTTCAAACAATCCTTTTCGCGGCGTCATTGTGTCATTGCCGGAGCCACCCATAATCAGCAATTGCGGCGGGAGCCTCGAGGGGGCATGCGCGTTCCGATACAGAACCGTTTTTCACGAGGGAAATTGTGACCGCTACCCTGCTTGCCACCCATCGCGTCGAGAAGCCCTGGGGTCGCCACACCCTGTGGCCGGGCTTCGCCGATCCCGCCGCCGATGGCGAGCCGGTCGGCGAGATCTGGTTCCAGACGCCGGGCAACAGCGCGCCCGATCTGCTGATCAAATACCTGTTCACCAGCGAGAAGCTGTCGGTCCAGGTCCACCCGACCGACGAGCAGGCTCAGGCCGTGGGCCTGCCGCGTGGCAAGGACGAATGCTGGGTGATCCTGGCCGCCGAACCCGATTCGACGATCGCGCTGGGCACCAAGGCGCCGGTCGACCACGAGACGCTGCGCGCCGCCGCGCTCGACGGCTCGATCGAGCATCTGCTCGACTGGAAGCCGGTCAAGGCCGGCGACTTCTTCTATTCGGGCTCGGGCACGATCCACGCGATCGGTGCAGGGATCACGCTGGTCGAGGTGCAGCAGAACAGCGAGACCACTTATCGCCTCTATGATTATGGCCGTCCGCGCGAGCTGCATCTCGACCAGGGCGTCGCCGTTTCGGATGCGGTGCCGTACGTGCCGCACCCGATGCCGGGCCGCGTGAGCGATGACCGCAATATCCTGGTCGAAGGCCCCAAGTTCGTGCTCGAGCGCTGGGAGGGCGGCCACCGCACCTTCACTGTACCCGAGGGCACCACCGGCTGGCTGATCCCGCTGCGCGGCGAAGGCGTCGTCGACGGCGTGGCGTTCGAGGCCGGCCAGTGCCTCACGGTAGAGGGCAGCGCCGATCTCCACGCCGAGGTCGGCAGCGACCTGCTCTTCGCCTATCCGGGCGAAACGCGCATCTGATCCATGGCTCCCGCGTGAACGGGAAGTAGTTTCCCGTTCACGCAACCGCTCTCCGCCCGGCACGTTGGTTGCCCGGGAAAACAAGGAGAGATTCCATGCGTATCCTTTTCGCCGCCGCGGTTGCCGCGGCCGCCCTCGCGACGCCTGCCGCCGCCCAGGGCTGGAACGAGCGCGAGGCGCGCGCCGATTGCCGCCACGACCTGCGCAATTCGGACAGCCGGGGCGAGTATCGCCGCGAGCTGCGCGACTGCCGCCGCGACATCAACAATGCCCAGCGTCGCGACGATCGCGAATGGCGCCGCGATTATCGTCGCTATCGCAACTACGACTATAACCGCCTGCCCCCGGGCGAGCGCTATTACAACCCGGGCGACTATTATCGCGACGGCCGCTATTATCGCGAGCGCCGCCTGAGCCGGAACGACCGCATCTATCGCGGCAATGACGGGCGTTACTATTGCCGCCGCTCGGATGGCACGACCGGCCTGATCGTGGGCGGCGTCGCCGGCGGTCTGCTCGGCAACGCGCTGTCGAACGGCCGCAACGCCACGCTCGGCACGCTGCTCGGCGCGGCCGCGGGTGCAGCGCTCGGCTCGTCGGTCGACCGCGGCGAGGTTCGCTGCCGCTAAGCAACGTGCTTGCCACGCAGGCAGAGAGGGGCCCGGTGGAAACGCCGGGCCCTTTTGCGTGCTCCCTCGTCACCCCGGCCTTGTGCCGGGGTCCACCGGGAGGCGAATGCCGGCCAAGAAGCTGGAACGCAGGACACGAGGCACCGTGGACCCCCGCACAAGGCCGGGGGGGCGGATGGAGCGAAGGCCCGCGCCGCCCGCCGCGACGAAATCAGAAGATGAAGCCGCCCAGCCAGAGGCGAAGGAAGCCGACGCCGGCCACGACGATGTTGAGGTTGCGCCCCGAATTCGAGTCCGAAAGCGCGCCGAGCGCCAGTCCGACCACGGCGATCGGAATCACCAGATAGTTGAGCCACCCGAGCAGCGGAATCAGGGCGATCAGCATCAGCGGCAGGGCAATGATGCCCACGAGGATCGAGAGCAGGTTCAGCATGTGCGAAGCTATACCCTATCGCGAGTGTGTTATCAACATACAACAGTCAGGCAGCGAGCGGGATCAGGATCTCCGTCCTGCGCAGCACCGCCGGGGTGAAGGGCGAGTTGTAGAAGGCATGTTCCACCGGCCCCGCCGCGCTCAGCCCGTTGCGCCCGATCCAGGCGCGAAGCTCGGCCTCATGCGCATCGAACGCGCCTTCGCTGTCCACCCCGGCAAAGCGCAATGCGGCGATACGCCGGGCAGGCAGCTTGCGCAGCCGGACGCCAGCCTCCGGATCGGGCAGGCTCTCGATCGCCACATCAGCGGGCATCAGGAAACGCGTGCGCCATCCGCGCCCGTCCTCGTCGCCATCGGAGAGCACCGGCACGGTCATCGGCAGCCGACCGCCACCGCGGTCCTTGCCGAACACATAATCGGCCAGCCGGGTGAAGCCGACCGACAGCGCCGCCTGGCGGAGCCCCGGCACCACCACTTCGGCGACAAGCAGGCCAGGATAGTCGCGTACGCTGATCGCGCCGTCGCGCGTCACGGTGCTGAACCGGGCTTCTTCCTCAGGCTTGTGGAGCAGCACATATCCGACACCGGCAGCAACGGCGGCGGCCACGCCGGCGCCGATCATCTTCGCGTTGAGCTGCATGCATAACCCTTCGATCGTTCGGCCAAATACGCACACGATCCGTCCGGGGTTCCGCTTATGGTTAACGCGGCTGTGGATGGAAATCCAGCTTCCCAAAGCCTTCCTTAACCCTCCTTCGGCATAACCTCGCGCCAAAGGAGCGTGTGAAGATGGCCCGCCGCGTTAATGTCCTGTTGCTTGCCCTGCCCCTCGCGCTCGCGGGATGCGGCAATAATGGCAGCCTGGGCGATGTTTCGGATACCGAGAGCGGCAATGCCGCCGATCCGGCGCTGGCCAGCGCGCTGCAGGGCCAGATCATGGTCGATCCCCAGCTCGGCCGCCAGGCCAATGGCGACGCGATCCGCCCGCCCGCCCAGCCCTATTCGGGCGGCGTGCCCAATGACAATGTCGCGGCGAACGGCAGCAAGATCGACAATGGCCAGCTGCTCAAGACCCCCGCCCCGACCCAGGCGACCAAGGATTGCACCCAGTGCTCTGCCGCGCGCGATGCGGTCACGCTCGGCGGTCTCGCCGCCCGCCAGAAGGATCCGAAGAGCAACCAGTGCGCCGCCTCGCTGCAATATGCGGCGGCATGGGCGCAGCGCCTGCCGAAGGACCTGCCGCTCTATCCCCAGGCCCGCGTCACCGAAGCCGCCGGCAGCACCGCCGGCCAGTGCCAGCTGCGCGTGGTGAGCTTCTCATCGCCCCAGCCGATGCAGGTGATGCTCGACTGGTACTACACCAAGGCGATCCGCGGCGGGTACACCGGCGAACATCAGGTCGACGGCAAGGAGCACATCCTGGGCGGCACCCGCGACAAGGATGGCGGGGCGTACGTCCTGTTCCTGACCACCCGCCCCGATGGCGGCACGGACATCGACATGGTCGCCAACAACGGGATCTAAGCCCGCTGTTCAAAGCACATCGTCACCCTGAACCTGTTTCAGGGCCCAACGTGCCTCAAGCAACATCGCCGGGGGAAAGTTGGATGCTGAAACAAGTTCAGCATGACGAAGTGGACAGGGTGATCAACAGCAAGGTTCCCCTCTCCCCGATTCCGCGCTAACCGCTGCGGATGCCCCCCATCCTTCTCGTCATGCTCGGCGGCGCCTTCGGTTCCGCGGCGCGCTATCTTACCGGCAAGCTCACGCTTGGCTGGTTCGGGCCCGACTATCCGTGGGGAACGCTGGCCGTGAACCTGATCGGCGGCTTCCTGATGGGCATGCTCGCCGGCACGCTGGCGAAGATCGGCCAGGGCGGCGAGCAATGGCGCCTGCTGATCGGCGTCGGCCTGCTTGGCGGCTACACGACTTTCTCTGCCTTCACCCTCGACCTGATGAACATGATCGAGCGCGGCGACTATGGCATGGGGCTGGGCTATATCCTTGCCTCCGTGGTCGGTTCCGCCCTCGCGCTGTTCGCCGGCCTCAGCATTTTGCGAGCCCTTCCATGACAGACGCCGTCCGCCAGTTCACCGTCAAGCCCGATGACGACGGCATCCGCCTCGATCGCTGGTTCAAGCGGCACCTGCCCGATACCAGCTTCAACCTGGTCTCCCGCTGGGCGCGCACCGGTCAGCTGCGCATCGACGGTGCGCGCGCCAAGCCCGGCGACCATGTCGCGATGGGCCAGGTCATCCGCGTCCCTCCGGCCGAGGCGCCGGCGCCGGACAAGCCCGGCCGTCCGAAGCGCGTGCGCGTCGTCAATCTGAGTGAGGAGCAGATCGATTTCGCCCGCTCGATGGTGATCCACCAGGACGATGCGGCATTCGTGCTCAACAAGCCCCCCGGCCTCGCCACCCAGGGCGGCACCAAGACCACCGAGCATGTCGACGAGCTGCTCGATGCGCTCCAGTACGACATGGAGAGCCGGCCCAAGCTCGTCCACCGGCTCGACAAGGATACGTCGGGCGCGCTGCTCGTCGCCCGCACCGCCCGCGCGGCGGCGGCCTTCTCGAAGAGCTTCTCCAGCCGCACCGCGCGCAAGGTCTATTGGGCGCTGATCGTCGGCGTGCCGAGCATCGAGGACGGCATGATCGAGCTGCCGATCGGCAAGCAGCCGGGCACCGGCGGCGAGAAGATGCATGTCGACGAGAAGGAGGGCTCGCCCGCCCGCACCCGCTACCGGGTGATCGCGCGCGCCGGCAATCATGCCGCCTGGGTCGAGCTCCAGCCCTTTACCGGGCGCACTCACCAGCTGCGCGTCCACATGGCGGCGATCGGCTTCCCGATCGTCGGCGACGGCAAATATGGCGGGGCCGAAGCCTTCCTGACGGGCGGTATCAGCCGCAAGATGCATCTCCACGCCCGCCGCCTCCGCGTCGATCATCCCGATGGTGAGCGGATCGACGTGCGCGCATCGCTACCGCACCATTTCGCCGAATCGCTGCGTACGCTCGGCTTCGAGGAAGCGGAGGGCGATGCGCTCCACCTCGATGACGGTCCGCCGCCGATGACGAAGGAACAGCTCAAGGCCAATGCCCGCGCGCATGCCAAGTCGGTGCGCAAGGAGCGTCGAGGCGAGCGGCGCGGCCGCGGCGAAGGCCCGACCGGCGACAAGCCCGCACCCCGCAGCGGCGGCAAGCCGAGCACCCGCAAGGCGCCCGCGGCCAAGCCCGGTAGCGCCAAGCCCGGCGCGCGCAAGCCCGCCACCGGCAAGCCCGCAGGCAAGCCCGGCGCCCGGCCCGGCCCGCGCAGTGGTGGTGGTGCGAAGCCCGGCGGCGGACGCAGCGGCCCGCCGCGGAGCCGCTGATGCACCCGCATCCGGCCTTCCGCTGGGAAGACCGCCCGGCGATCCGCGATCTGGTCCGCGACATCGGCTTCGGCGCGCTTTTCGCATCGACGCCCGAGGGTCCACGCGTCGCGCATGTCCCGGTGGTCTGGCTCGACGACGATACGCTCGCCTTCCACGTCTCGCGCGGCAACCGCATCGCGAAGCATCTCGACGGCGCCACCGCCCTGTTCAGCCTGCAGGGGCCGGACGCCTATGTCAGCCCCGACTGGTACGACATGGGCCCGGACGAAGTCTCGACCTGGAACTATGTCGCGGTCGAGCTTGAGGGGAACGTCTCCCGCATGGACGATGCCGGGCTGCTCGAGCATCTCGATGCGCTTGCGCACGAGCAGGAGCGCCGCCTCGCGCCCAAGCCCGAATGGAAGCGCGACAAGGTCGATCCCGCGAAGATCGCCAAGATGCTGACTGCGATCACCGGCTATCGGCTGCAGGTCCAGGCCTGGCGCGGCACGCTCAAGCTCGGCCAGAACAAGCCCGATGCCGCCCGCCTCGCCGCCGCCGATGCGCTTGAGGCCCTGGGCCGCCGCGCGATGGCCGCGCTGATGCGGGGCGCGAAATGAACCGCCTCGCCGTATTCGATTGCGACGGCACACTCGTCGATTCGCAGGCCAATATCTGCCGCGCGATGGAAGCGACCTTCGCCGCGCACCGGCTCGATCCGCCCGATCGGAACGCCATCCGCCGCATCGTCGGGCTCAGCCTGGTTCCCGCCATCGCGCAGTTGCTGCCCGAGGCCGATCCGGCACTGCACGAAGCGATGGCCGAGGAGTACAAGCGCGCCTTCCACGCGATGCGGGCGAGCGCCGCGCTCGATCCCGAACCGCTCTACGACGGCATCCTCGAGACGATCGAAGCGCTCGACGCCGCCGGCTGGCTGCTCGGCGTCGCCACCGGCAAGTCCGATCGCGGGCTGCACCTGATCCTCGAGCATCACCGCATCCGGCACCGCTTCATCACGCTGCAAACCGCCGATCGCCATCCGTCCAAGCCGCACCCCGCGATGCTCGAGCTTGCCATCGCCGAGGCCGGTGCCGCGCCCGAGACCACGGCGATGATCGGTGACACCAGCTTCGACATGGCGATGGCCCGTGCCGCTGGCACGCATGCGCTTGGTGTGCTATGGGGATACCACACATCCGAGGAGCTGCTCGGCGCCGGCGCCCATGGGCTCGCCGACCACGCCAGCCAGCTCTTCGCGCATCTGGAGCGGATATGACCGAGGCCGAGCAGCTGGCGCGCAAGCGCTATTACATGATCGTCGCGCTCAACATGCTCGGCACCGCCGGCGCGGTGCTCGGCCTGCTGATCGCCGGGCGCGCGCAGAATTACGGCGTCACCGTGTTCGGGGGTGCCATCCTGCTCGCCTCGCTCTATTTCATGGCGGTGGTGCCGCGCTTCCTTGCCCGGCGCTGGAAGACCCCCGTGGAGGCAACACCCGAAGCATGAAGCGTTTCTGGAAGGAAGTTACCGTCGAGAATGGCCAGGTGGCACTCGACGGCAAGCCGGTGCGCACGCCGGGTCGCGCGCCCCTCGCCCTGCCGACTCCCGCGCTTGCCGAAGCGGTGGCCGAGGAATGGCGCGCGGTGGGCGAGACGATCGATCCCCGCGCGATGCCGCTCACCGGCCTCGCCAATGCCGCGATCGACCGGATAGCGCCCGACACCGCGACCTTCGCCGCCGGCCTCGCCGCCTATGGGGAAAGCGACCTGCTCTATTACCGGGCCGAGGATCCCATCCAGCTGGTCGAGCGCCAGGCCGAGGCCTGGGACCCGCTGCTCGACTGGGCGCGCGGCCGCTATGACGTGCATTTCGAGACCACCGCCGGCGTGATGCACAAGCCCCAGCCCGAAGCCACGCTCGCCCGGCTGTCCGAAGCGGTGCACGCGCTCGACGCCTTCCGCCTCGCCGGCCTGTCGCCGGTGGTAACGGTCAGCGGCACGCTGGTCGGCGCGCTGGCGCTGCTCAAGGGCGCGGTCGAAGCCGAGACCCTGTGGCAAGCCGCGCATGTCGACGAGCTGTGGCAGGCCGAACTGTGGGGCGAGGACGCGCTTGCGCTCGAAGCCCGCGAGAACCGCCGCGCGGAGTTCATGGCGGGGGTGAAGTTCCTCGGGCTGCTCTAAAGCTCCCGGAAGCACCCCAGGATCAGCCGCCTGGCATCGAAGGGAATCTCTCCCTCCACCTCCAGGCTGCCGTCTGCGTGCATCGCCTCCTCGGCGGCATCGAGCGTCGCCTTGTCGGGCCAGACCTGCCAGGAGATGACGATCTTCTCCCCCGGCTCGGCCGCTACCGCCTTGCGGAAGTCGGTCACCGAGCCGTCGGGCACGAAATCCTCCCAGGCCTCGGTGATCGACACGCAGCCATGCGCCTTGAAGATCGCCGCGCCCCGCTCGGCCCATGCACGATAGGCCTCGCGCTTCGCCTCCGGCACCGGGATCACCAGTGCGCAGATATACATCAGGCGCTCGTCGGCACCGGCCGCGGCAGCGCCCAGGCGAGCACCGCCCCCGCCGCGACCCAGCTCGCCACGTCGCTGATCCACAGATAGGTGAAATAGCCCCAGGGCGCGTGGTTGAAGATCGGCTGGCCGAGATCCGAATAGGCGGTCACCGCCACCGCGATGATCGCGACCAGCTTCAGCCGATCGGCAAAGTCCAGGCTCGCTGCCACCAGGCGCAGCGCGAAGCCCGCGACCAGCACGCAGACTATGGCGAGGATCAGCCCGCCGAACAGCGCGCTCGCGTCGAACGCCGCGAAGCCATGCTGGTTGAACAGGATCATCGCCACCGGTCCCTGGCCGTAGAGCGCGGTGCCTGCGGGCGTATAGGACCAGGGCACCGGATAGGCGCCGGTGCCGAGGGGCCCGAGATGTTGCGCCAGCGCCGCATGAAGCGCCGCGCTCGCGGCATCGTCCGTCTTGGAAAGCGCGAGCAGGCTGAGGGGCGTACCCCAGAAGATGAAGCCCACCAGCCACATTGCGAGCCCACCAAGGACTCCGCCGAGCAACAGTCTAGCCATCATAACCTCCCCCGTTGGGAAGGTTACTTCATCAACCCGCGGATGAATCCGATCAAGCCCGTCTGGCGCGAGCGCTTGAGCCGCTCGGCGTTCAGGATCGTGTGGACCGAGCGGTAGCATTGGTCGACATCGTCATTGACCAGCACATAGTCATAGCCGTCCCAGTGGCTGACTTCGGCGGCCGCACGCGCCATGCGGGCGTCGATCACTTCGATCGAGTCGGTCGCGCGATTGACCAGCCGCTGGCGCAGTTCGACGAAGGACGGCGGCAGGATGAACACGCGGACCACATCGCCGCCGGCCAGCTGGAACAGCTGCTGCGCGCCCTGCCAGTCGATGTCGAACAGCACGTCGCGGCCCGAGTCGAGGATCTCCTCCACGGTCGAGCGCAGCGTGCCGTAGCGGTGGTTGAACACATGCGCCCATTCGAGGAACTCATGGTTGTTCGCGATTTCGCGGAACCGCTCGAGATCGACGAAATGATAGTCGACGCCGTCCACTTCCCCCGGCCGCATCGCGCGGGTGGTGACGGAAACGGACATCTGGAGATGCTCGTCGGCGGCAAGCAGCTTGCGCGCGATCGTCGACTTGCCGGCGCCGGAAGGCGAGGACAGCACGAACAATACGCCGCGTCGCTTGAATCCGTGCGGGTCGGTCTCGGTGGAATGGGGCATGGGTGCCTTTGGCGTGGGAGTCGCTCCCCCGTCAAGCTAGGACCGGACGTAACGGACCTTCCGTTTCGGGAAAATCAGCCGCCAGACGAAGCGCAACACCAGGAAAAGTGCCGCCAGCACCCAGCCGACCGGCCCCATCCGCACCAGCAGCCGCTCGACGCCGAGGCCGATCAGCGCCCCCTTCACGCCGCCCTTGCCATCCGAGCGGTCGATCCGGTTGCCGATAAAGGCGGCGAGCAGCTTGCCGATCATGCGGCTTCCTGTCGGCCCCTGGTGAAGTGGTGATAGGCATAGGCCGCGCCGCCGATCACGATCGCGGCGGGCACGATCTTCTTCGCCGCCTTCCAGGTCAGCACCCCGGCGATCGCGCCGAGCGTCCCGCCCTCACCGTCCGCACGGTCGATGCGGTTGCCGATCCAGCCTGCGATTGCGTCCCCGATCATGGTTGCTCCGTCGTAAGTGGTTACGAAGAGCAAGCGATTGAGAAGGGCTGAAGTTCCCCTCCCTGGAAGGGAGGGGGCAGGGGTGGGTAGAATGCTCGCGATACGGAAAGGGGGGGGGGGGGGGGGGGGGGGGGGGGGGGGGCGCCGGGGGGGGGGGGGGGGGGGGGGGGGGGGGGGGGGGGGGGGGGGGGGGG
>NZ_JASATQ010000050.1:0-36600 GCF_038440415.1 Sphingomonas sp. OTU376
CCCCCCCGCCCCCCCCCCCCCCCCCCCCCCGCCGCCCCCCCCCCCCCCCCCCCCCCCCCGGGGATCGGAAAGCGCCAAACGCTTCCTCTACTTATGACCAACTGAAACGAGCAGCACGTTTCTTCATAGACGGCATCTGGTCTCTTAGAACAACCACGAGACCGACCCTGGCCGGCCGATTAAAACCAGCTTAAAATCAACTTCAAGCCAATGATATTGTTTACTATTTTCTTAAAATAAAGTAAGAGAATAGCTCGCCCATGTAGACGTCCATCACCTTCATCATGACAAAAAGCAGAGTAGACAAAATGCGAAACCGCAAATGCCAAAGCAGCGGAAACAAGAAATAAAATTTGACGCGTTCAAAAAATCGCGCTAACTTAAAGGATTTCTCCGCAAACAACGACTGCCATAGGCGAAGAAGGGGCACGCCCCTTCTTCGCCTATGGCAGTCCACTTCAGAACTCAGAGCATAAGATCTAGCTTAATTCTATAACTAGTTTCCGTCAAGATCACGCTTACGTTAAGGCACCGATCGAACCGGCTCATATACTTGAGCCCCATCAAAACAGCTCCGGGGTGTCGTCAAATTTCAACAACACCCCGAAACAGGATTACTTCTGCGCGTTCGCCGACTGGTCGAGCGGCACCACCGGCAGCAGCACGCTGCTCGAGTTCGCGCCGCCATACATCAGCGTCACCGTCGCCTTCTGATAGTCCTCGGGCTTGGCGAAGAAGATGTTCGGCACGAACTTCTGCGGGTTGCGGTCATAGACCGGGAACAGGCTCGACTGGACCTGGACCATGATCCGGTGGCCCGGCTGGAAGACGTGGTTCACCGTCGGCAGGCGGAACTTGTATTCCTGGACCTTGTTCGCCGGAATGGCGGTCGGGTGCTCGAACGAGTTGCGATAGCGGCCGCGGAAGATGTCCATCGAGATCGGCAGCTGGAACCCGCCCATCTCCTTCTTGGTGACATAGTCGTCCGGATAGACGTCGATCACCTTGACCACGAAGTCACCGTCGGTGCCGGTGGTCTTGGCGAAGATGTCCGCGAGCGGCGCGCCCGAGACGCGGACCGGGGCGGTCAGCGGATCGGTGACATAGGTCATCACGTCGGGCCGGCCATCGACGAAGCGCTGGTCGGTGACGAGATAGGTCGACCAGCGACCGTCCTGGAAGTTCACCGGGCGCGGCAGGTGCGGCACCGGCTTGGCGGGATCGGAGACGTAGCTGTCCGATCCGGCGGCCGGCTTGTCGAAGCCCAGGCCCTCGGTCGGCTTGAGGTAGATCGGAGTCAGCTTGGCGTCGCAATTGGCCTCGCAGGCGAGCGGCCACTTGTTGAGATAGTCCCAGCGGTTCTCGCCGGTGTTGTAGAAGCTCGCCTTGGCCGGGGTGAAGGGCGGCGCGCCATCCTTCAGATAGGCGTTGAAGAAGGGCAGCAGGATGTCGCGGCGCGCCTGGAGCGCGGTGTCGCCCTCGAAGTTGAGCTGGCCGAGCGTCGAGCCGTTATAATTGAAGCCCGAATGGCGCCATGGGCCCATCAGCAGGAAGTTCTTGTCGGCCTGCGGGGTCTTCTGCAGTTCCTCCCAGGCGTGGATCGCGCCGTACATGTCCTCGTGATCCCAGATGCCCTGCTCCCAGAGCGTCGGGATGTTCGAGGGGTTGGCGGCGAGCAGCTTGTCGAGCGCCTGACCCTGCCAGAACTTGTCGTAGGAGACGTGCTGGCTCATCTTGTTCCAGGCGGGCAGCTGGTCATAGCCAAACTGCTTGGCCCAGTCGCCGGCGGAGCCGACCTTGCGGAAGGTCTCGTAATCGTCCCAATCGGGGCGCGGCGGGGCCTTGCCGGCGCCCTTGTAGCCGGTCTGCGCGCCGATCCAGCCGATGTTCGCCAGGCGGAAGGCGCCGTGGTGGAACCAGTCATCGCCCATCCAGCCGTCGATCATCGGGCTCTCGGGGGCGGCGACCTTGAGCGCCGGGTGCGGGCCCATCAGCGCCATCACCACGGTGAAGCCCTCATAGGACGAGCCGAGCATGCCGACCTTGCCGTTGGTCTCCGGGACGTTCTTCACCATCCAGTCGATCGAATCATAGGCGTCGGTGATGTGGTCGACCTTGGTCGGGTTGAGCGGACCGACCGGCGGGCGGGTGATGACGTAATCGCCCTCCGACTTGTACTTGCCGCGAATGTCCTGGAACACGCGGATATAGCCCGCCTTGACGAACACCTCATCGCCCTCGGGCAGCGTGTTGATCATCTTGCCGCTCTCGGTGCGGACGACGCGGCCGGCGGCGTTGTAGGGGGTGCGGGTGAACAGGATCGGGGCGTTCTTCGCGCCCTTCGGGATGATCATCACCGTGTAGAGCTTCACCCCGTCGCGCATCGGGATCATCACTTCGCGCTTGATGTAATCGGCCGGGAGCGCGGGCGGCTGGAAGTTGGGCGGGATATCGTTGAACGCGGCGGGCGCCTGGGCCGGCGCGGGGCTTTCCTGGGCCTGGACGGCCGTGGCGGTGAGGATCGCGGTCCCCGCGGCCAGTGCGAGCAACGACTTCTTGTTCATGTGATGTTATCTCCCTGAGGAATGGCTTCTCGTAGGCCCAAATCCATCCGCAAGGAAAGAGCCCGCTCCTCCCTTTCGGAAGAAGCGGGCTCTTGTGTCCCCGATATGTCAGGGATCAGGCGTGCTCGGGCTGGCCGTACAGCTCGGCGGCAAGGTCGTCGGTCACGTGCGGGCGCGACGCGCCGATCGCTCCGATGCCGCCTTCATAGGCCGGGCGGCCGATCCGGAACGCGGCGGCGGTGCGCGCTTCGCTGCCGTCCGGGAGCGTGTAGCGGGCCTCGGCGACGACGACCGGGTTGAAGACGCGGCCCAGGTCGCCCTTCGGCACCGCGAGGTGCGCGTCGACGCGGGTGCCGTCGCCCGGCTCGATCGAGACCGGCGGGACGATCGTGTCGGCGCGGCGCTCGGTGAGCATCCGCTCCATCTCGCTGCCCTCGGCCTCATCGGCGAGCATGAAGCTCGAGATGCGGACGTTGCGGGCCTCGGTGTCGCCCGAATTGCCGACGGTCAGCTCGAAATCGACCATCGCCTCTTCCTCGGTGGTGCCGGCGCTCACCGGGCGCAGGCCGAGCTCGATCCAGGGGCGGTGCGCGACCGGGGCGGTGGCGTCGGCGACGCCGGCGAGGTCGTCCTTGCTGGCATCGGCGAGTTCCGCCTCCTGCTCGGCGACGACCGGCTCGATCGCGGGCGGGACGACGCGCGGATCGATGCGCTCGTCAACCGGCGGGACGATCACCGCGGCGTCGGGCGCTGCGACCGGCTCGACGATCGGCTCGCGGGTCACGACCGGCGCGGCGGCGACGGGGGTCGGCTCGACATAGACCGGATCGGTGGTGGTCGTCTCGTCGTTGCGACGGCGACGGGCGAGCAGGAACACGGCGAGGCCGGCAACCAGCAGCGCGACGCCGCCGAGCAGCCACGGCCAGGCGATGCTGGTGCTGCTGGTCTGCTCGGTGGTGGTGGCGGTGTCCGCCGTCACCGGCGCAGCGGCTTCAGGCGCGGGCGCGGGCTCGACCTGGGGCGGCAGCGGCTCGGGCGCGGTCTGCACCGGCGGCGACGGCGGGGCGACCGGGGTCTCGGCGGTCGGGGCCGGGGCGGCCTGGCGCGCGGGGGCCGGAGCGGTGCGCGTGGTGGGGGTCCGCGTCGTAGTGGTGCGGGTAGCGGTCGCACGGCGCTCGGCCGGGGCCGGCGCATCGGCGGCAGCGGCGCCGCGCTGCTGCTCCTCGACCGAGGGCACCTGCTGGACGACCGGGGCAGAGGGCTGGATGACCACCTGCGGCTGGGCCGCCGGCGCGGGGGCGGGCGTCGGGGCCGGCGTCGTCATGATCGGCGGCGGCGTCACCTGCTGGGGAGCGTCCTGCGCGAACGCAGGAACGGCGAGGAAAGCGGCGCCGAGAAACAGCGCGGCACGGGTGGTACGCATTACAGGTCTCTCCTTCATGTCGCAGGTTCAATGAATGGAACCCGGATTCCGTCGCGAAGGAGGCTCGAAACTGCGATGAACAGTGGGAGGGAAGCGATGAATAACGCTGTTAATTCAACGTTCACGCAGGTCAGGCCGGCTGCATTTCCTGCTCGATCGCCAAAAGGATGAACTCGGCGGGATGCGCTATTGCCACCCCGATCTCGAGACGTAGCCTGCCCGCCACCACGTCCTGCGCCGTCATCGTCGTGCCCAGCCCGACCGATACGAAAAACGCGTCGGAGGGCTTGGCACCCTGCAAGGCGCCAGCTTGCCACAAGGTGGCAAGGAAGTTCTCGACCATGGCCTTCACCCTGCCCCAGGTCGAACTGTTGTTGGGCTCGAAGGCGAAGGCCTGCATCGCCCGGCCAATCGACTGCTCGACATAGATGCAGGCACGGCGGACCGCGAGATAGCGCCAATCGTCGCTGTTCCCGTCGAGCGTGCGCGCACCCCAGACCACGAGATTGTAGCCGGGGATGAAACGGAGGATGTCGACGGCCACGCCGTCCAGCGGCGCGTTGAAATCCCCCTGTTCGTCGCCGCCCATTCGAAAAGCCAGATCCGCGACGCCGCCGGACTGCGGATCCGCGACGACCTCGAACTGAACGCCGGCGGGCGGGACCCAGACGCCTTTCGCAAGATCGCTCCGCGCCCAGACTCCGGCAACCGCGCCGCTGGGCGGGGTGACCAGGTCGGCACCCGGCCCGCCGGGATATTGCAGCTTCAACGCCGGGGCATAGGCCGCGCCATAGCTTGCAAATTCCGCAACCGCCGCCAGCGCGGCAGCGAGATCGGCTCGCCCCTGGCGGAGCGCCGGCAGGTCGGTTGCCTGAATGCAGCCGGGCAGATCGAGGATCGCCATCCGGTTCCGCAAGGTGCCGGCCTGGCGGAGCATCGCCTGGATCAGGCGCGCATGATCGGGCATGGAGAGCAGACAGGCCTCGGGCACGACCAGCATCGTGATCTCCACGACCTCCCCGGCCACTGCGAGCGCGGCCAGCAGCGCGTCCGCCGCAGGCGCGGCGAGCCGCCAGTCCCCAGTCGCTTCAGGCGCCGCCTCGGGCGCCCGCCCCTCCCAATAGCTTCCGGCGGAGATCACCAGGCAGCTCGCACCGCCATTGGCGAAGAACAGCCCGATCTGGACGGCGAGCTGGAACGCGGCGCCCGCGGGCGGCATGCCGCCGAACCGGAACGCAAATTCCCGCGCCGACGATATCCGCACCGGCTCGCCATAGGCGCCGAACGCCGCGAACTCCGTAAAGCCGATGAAGACGGGCATCGCGGTAATCACGCCCTGCACTTCCGGCACCGGCGAAGGAATCTCATCGACGTAGACGCCGGGCGTCTTGTAGCTGCGCTCCGTCATCACGCTTCCTTTCGCCATGAGGCTAGCCGGATGCAGAGTTTCCGCCAAACCCGGCTTGCACCGGTTTGACAGAATCCAACACGCTACCTATATCGCGCTTCCTACCACGGCTCCGGGAAATGATGCGTCGTCGCGCAACGCATCGGGCGAATTGGGGTCGCGGTCTCATAAGACGCTGAAAGCTGCCGAAACCCGAAATGGGAGTCGCGCGGCTTTTTCTGCGTCTTTCCGCACGTCCCGGCCCCGGACAGGGGCACCGAAATTACGGCTGACGAGGCAAAAACACCCATGGCAACCAAGGCAATCGAGGGCGGCACGTTCAAGCGCCGCATCCGCAAGGTGTTCGGCGACATCCACGAAGTGGTGCAGATGCCGAACCTGATCGAGGTTCAGCGCGAATCCTACGAGCAGTTCCTGCGGTCCAATCCCTCGATCGGCTACGTCTCCGGCCTCGAGAAGACCCTGCGCTCGGTCTTCCCGATCCGCGACTTCGCCGGCACCGCCGAACTCGACTTCGTGAACTACGAGCTCGAGAATCCGAAGTTCGACGTGGAAGAGTGCCGCCAGCGCGGCATCACCTATGCCGCTCCGATGCGCGTCACGCTGCGCCTGATCGTGTTCGAGGTCGATCCCGATACGGAAGCCCGTTCGGTCCTCGATATCAAGGAGCAGGACGTCTACATGGGCGACATGCCGCTCATGACCGAGAACGGCACCTTCTTCATCAACGGCACCGAGCGCGTGATCGTGTCGCAGATGCACCGTTCGCCGGGCGTTCTGTTCGACCATGACCGCGGCAAGACCCATGCCTCGGGCAAGTATCTCTTCGCGGCGCGCGTGATCCCGTATCGCGGCTCGTGGCTGGACTTCGAGTTCGACGCCAAGGACATCGTCAACGTCCGCATCGACCGCAAGCGCAAGCTGCCGGTGACGTCGCTGCTCTATGCCCTGGGCCTGAGCGGCGAGGACATCCTCAACTATTTCTACAACCGCGTGACCTTCGTCCGCGGCCCGAACGGCTGGCAGATTCCGTTCGACCCGACCAACTGGCGCGGCGCCAAGCCGTCGTTCGACATCGTCGACGCCAAGTCGGGCGAAGTGATCTTCCCGGCCGGCCAGAAGATCAGCCCGCGCGCCGCCAACAAGGCGCAGAAGGACGGTCTCGAGACCCTGCTGATCCCGACCGACGAGATCTTCGGCCGCTATTCGGCCTATGACCTCATCAACGAGGCGACCGGCGAGATCTATATCGAAGCCGGCGACGAAGTCTCGGCCGAGAACCTGGAGAAGCTGGACAAGGCCGGCATCGACCGCGTCGAGCTGCTCGACATCGATCACATCTCGACCGGCCCGTGGATCCGCAACACCCTCGCCGCCGACAAGGCCGAGGAGCGCCAGCAGGCACTTGCCGACATCTACCGCGTCATGCGCCCCGGCGAACCGCCGACGCTCGAGACCGCAGAGTCGCTGTTCGCCGGCCTGTTCTTCGATCCGGAGCGCTATGACCTCTCGGCCGTCGGCCGCGTGAAGCTCAACATGCGCCTCGACCTCGACGCCGAGGACACCGTCACCACGCTGCGCACCGAGGACATCCTCGCTGTCGTCAAGACGCTCGTCGACCTGAAGGACGGCAAGGGCGAAGTCGACGACATCGACAACCTCGGCAACCGTCGCGTGCGTTCGGTGGGCGAGCTGCTCGAGAACCAGTACCGCGTCGGCCTGCTCCGCATGGAGCGCGCCGTGAAGGAGCGCATGAGCTCGGTCGACGTGTCGACCGTGATGCCGAACGACCTGATCAACGCGAAGCCGGCGGTTGCCGCGGTTCGCGAGTTCTTCGGCTCGTCGCAGCTCTCGCAGTTCATGGACCAGACCAACCCGCTCTCCGAAGTGACGCACAAGCGTCGCGTCTCGGCGCTCGGGCCGGGGGGCCTCACCCGTGAGCGCGCAGGCTTCGAAGTCCGCGACGTTCACCCGACCCACTATGGCCGTATCTGCCCGATCGAAACGCCGGAAGGCCCGAACATCGGTCTGATCAACTCGCTGGCGAGCTTCTCGCGCGTCAACAAGTATGGCTTCATCGAGACCCCGTACCGCAAGGTGATCGACGGCGTGGTGACCAACGAGGTCGTCTATCTGTCGGCAATGGAAGAGGCGAAGCACACGATCGCGCAGGCCTCGGCCGAGGTCGATGCCGATCACCGCTTCACCGAAGAGCTGATCTCGGCCCGCCAGGCCGGCGAATTCCTGATGGCGCTGCCGGAGACGGTGACGCTGATGGACGTGTCGCCGAAGCAGCTCGTCTCGGTCGCAGCGTCGCTCATTCCGTTCCTGGAAAACGACGACGCGAACCGCGCACTGATGGGCTCGAACATGCAGCGCCAGGCCGTGCCACTGGTGAAGGCGGAAGCGCCCTTCGTCGGCACCGGCATGGAAGAGACCGTCGCCCGTGACTCGGGCGCCGCGATCGCGGCTCGCCGCGGCGGCGTCGTCGATCAGGTCGACGCGACCCGTATCGTCATCCGCGCGACCGGCGAGGTCTCGGCGGAAGAGAGCGGCGTCGACATCTACACTCTGATGAAGTTCGAGCGCTCGAACCAGTCGACCTGCATCAACCAGCGTCCGCTGGTGAAGGTGGGCGAGACGGTCAACGCCGGCGACATCATCGCCGACGGCCCGTCGACCGAGTTCGGCGAGCTGGCCCTGGGCCGCAACGCGCTCGTCGCGTTCATGCCCTGGAACGGCTACAACTACGAGGACTCGATCCTGATCTCCGAGCGGATCGTGAAGGACGACGTGTTCACGTCGATCCATATCGACGAGTTCGAAGTGATGGCCCGCGACACCAAGCTCGGGCCGGAGGACATCACCCGCGACATCCCGAACGTCGGCGAGGAAGCGCTGCGCAACCTCGACGAGGCCGGCATCGTCTATGTCGGCGCCGAAGTGGAGCCGGGCGACATCCTGGTCGGCAAGATCACCCCGAAGGGTGAATCGCCGATGACGCCGGAAGAGAAGCTCCTCCGCGCCATCTTCGGCGAGAAGGCCAGCGACGTGCGCGACACCTCGCTCCGCCTGCCCCCGGGCGTGGCCGGCACCATCGTCGACGTCCGCGTGTTCAACCGTCACGGCATCGACAAGGACGAGCGTGCCCTGGCGATCGAGCGCGAGGAAATCGAGCGCCTGAAGAAGGACAGCGACGACGAGCGCAACATCCTCAACCGCGCGACCTGGTCGCGTCTGCGCGAGATGCTGCTCGGCCAGGTCGCGACCGCGACGCCGAAGGGCCTGAAGAAGGGCGCCGAGATCGACGCCGATCTGCTCGACAGCGTGGATCGCCACGAATGGTGGAAGTTCGCCGTCGCTGACGACAAGGTCCAGGGCGACCTCGAGGCGGTGAAGGGCCAGTATGACGAGGCCGTGAAGCGCATCAAGGACAAGTTCGAGGACCGCCGCGAGAAGCTCGAGCGCGGTGACGAGCTGCCGCCGGGCGTGCTCAAGATGGTCAAGGTCTTCGTCGCGGTGAAGCGCAAGCTGCAGCCGGGCGACAAGATGGCCGGCCGTCACGGCAACAAGGGCGTCATCTCGCGGATCCTGCCGCAGGAAGACATGCCGTTCCTCGAGGACGGTACCCCGGTCGACCTGGTGCTGAACCCGCTCGGCGTGCCTTCGCGCATGAACGTCGGTCAGATCTTCGAAACGCATCTTGGCTGGGCTGCCCGCAACCTGGGCATGCAGGTCGCCAAGCAGCTCGAAGAGTGGCGCGAGCAGAATCCGGACGCGGTTGCAGGCGAGATGCCCGACGCCGTCAAGGACCGGCTCAAGACCGTCTATGGCGGCCACTATGCCGAAGAGATCGAGGCGCGCAGCCCCGAGCAGGTCAACGAGCTGATCCACAACATCCGCACGGGCATCCCGATGGGCACTCCGGTGTTCGACGGTGCGCGTGAGGCCGATGTTTCGGACATGCTGGAGCTCGCGGGTCTCAACACCTCGGGCCAGTCGGACCTGTTCGACGGACGCACGGGCGACAAGTTCGACCGCCAGGTGACCGTGGGCATCATCTACATGCTGAAGCTCCACCACCTTGTGGACGACAAGATCCACGCGCGTTCGATCGGCCCGTACTCGCTCGTCACCCAGCAGCCGCTGGGCGGCAAGGCACAGTTCGGTGGCCAGCGCTTCGGCGAAATGGAGGTCTGGGCCCTGCAGGCGTACGGCGCTGCCTACACGCTGCAGGAGATGCTGACGGTGAAGTCGGACGACGTGGTCGGCCGCACCAAGGTCTACGAAGCGATCGTCAAGGGCGACGACACCTTCGAGGCCGGCATCCCCGAGAGCTTCAACGTGCTCGTCAAGGAAATGCGCTCGCTGGGCCTCAACGTCGAACTCAAGGCGCTGGAAGACGGCACCGAGGACGACGCCGGCCTGGCCGAGGCGGCGGAGTAATAGGAAAGGCGGCCCGCGGTTCAGGAAACCGCGGGTCGCCCTTCCCCTCCCCGCCCAGAAGATTTGACCCTCCAGAGGGACTGAAAAATGAACGAACTTACCAACTTCGCGAACCCGCTCGCCAAGCCGGAAACCTTCGACCAGATCCAGATCGGCATCGCATCGCCGGATCGGATCCGTTCGTGGTCGTTCGGCGAGATCAAGAAGCCGGAAACCATCAACTATCGCACGTTCAAGCCCGAGCGTGACGGCCTGTTCTGCGCGCGCATCTTCGGTCCGATCAAGGATTACGAGTGCCTGTGCGGCAAGTACAAGCGCATGAAGTACAAGGGCATCGTCTGCGAAAAGTGCGGCGTGGAAGTGACCGTTTCGAAGGTCCGCCGCGAGCGCATGGGCCATATCGAGCTCGCCGCCCCGGTCGCGCACATCTGGTTCCTCAAGTCGCTGCCGTCGCGCATCGGCCTGCTGCTCGACATGCAGCTCAAGCAGCTCGAGCGCGTGCTCTATTTCGAGAGCTACATCGTCACCGAGCCGGGCCTCACCCCGCTCGAGAAGTTCCAGCTCCTCACCGAGGACGAACTGCTCGACGCGCAGGATGAATATGGCGAGGACGCGTTCTCGGCCGGCATCGGCGCCGAGGCGGTCAAGATCATGCTCATGGATCTCGACCTGGAAGGCGAGCGCAAGGAGCTCCTCGAGGAGCTGGCGGTCACCAAGTCGGAACTGAAGCCGAAGAAGATCATCAAGCGCCTGAAGGTCGTCGAGAGCTTCATCGACTCGGGCAACCGCCCCGAGTGGATGATCCTCGACGTCGTGCCGGTCATCCCGCCCGAGCTGCGCCCGCTGGTGCCGCTGGACGGCGGCCGCTTCGCGACCTCGGATCTCAACGATCTGTATCGCCGCGTGATCAACCGCAACAACCGCCTGAAGCGCCTGATGGAGCTGCGTGCGCCGGACATCATCGTCCGCAACGAAAAGCGCATGCTGCAGGAAGCCGTTGACGCGCTGTTCGACAACGGCCGCCGCGGCCGCACGATCACCGGTGCCAACAAGCGTCCGCTCAAGTCGCTGTCCGACATGCTCAAGGGCAAGCAGGGCCGCTTCCGTCAGAACCTGCTCGGCAAGCGCGTCGACTATTCGGGCCGTTCGGTCATCGTGACCGGTCCGGAACTCAAGCTGCACCAGTGCGGCCTGCCGAAGAAGATGGCGCTCGAGCTGTTCAAGCCCTTCATCTACGCCCGCCTGGACGCCAAGGGTCTCTCGATGACCCTGAAGCAGGCGAAGAAGTGGGTCGAGAAGGAGCGCAAGGAAGTCTGGGACATCCTCGACGAAGTGATCCGCGAGCACCCGGTTCTGCTGAACCGCGCTCCGACGCTCCACCGTCTGGGCATCCAGGCGTTCGAGCCGGTGCTGATCGAGGGCAAGGCGATCCAGCTCCACCCGCTGGTCTGCTCGGCCTTCAACGCCGACTTCGACGGTGACCAGATGGCCGTGCACGTTCCGCTGAGCCTCGAGGCCCAGCTGGAAGCGCGCGTCCTGATGATGTCGACCAACAACATCCTGTCGCCGGCGAACGGCAAGCCGATCATCGTGCCGTCGCAGGACATGGTGCTGGGTCTCTATTACCTGTCGATGCTCAAGGAAGGCGAGCCCGGCGAGGGCATGCTGCTCGGCGACATGGCCGAAGTGCACCAGGCCCTCGAGGCCGGCGCCGTCACCCTGCACACCAAGGTGATCAGCCGCGTTCCGCAGACCGACGAGGAAGGCAACACCTACCTCAAGCGCTTCGAGACCACCCCGGGCCGCATGCTGCTCGGCGAGTGCCTCCCGAAGAGCCACAAGGTGCCGTTCGACACCGTCAACCGCCTCCTCACCAAGAAGGACGTGGGCGACGTGATCGACGAGGTGTATCGCCACACCGGCCAGAAGGAGACCGTGCTGTTCGCCGACGCGATCATGGCGCTCGGTTTCCGTCACGCGTTCCGCGCGGGCATCTCGTTCGGCAAGGACGACATGATCATCCCGGCGAGCAAGGAAGCGATGGTCGACGAGACCCGCGCCCTCGTGAAGGACTATGAGCAGCAGTATCAGGACGGCCTGATCACGCAGCAGGAGAAGTACAACAAGGTGATCGACGCCTGGAGCCGTTGCGGCGACCAGGTGGCGGGCGCCATGATGGACGAGATCAAGGCGGTGAAGCGCTTCGAGGACGGCCCCAACAAGGGTCGTGAGAAGCCGATCAACGCGATCTACATGATGGCCCACTCGGGTGCGCGTGGTTCGCAGGCGCAGATCAAGCAGCTTGCCGGCATGCGCGGCCTGATGGCCAAGCCGTCGGGCGAGATCATCGAGACGCCGATCATCTCGAACTTCAAGGAAGGCCTGACCGTCCTTGAGTACTTCAACTCCACCCACGGCGCCCGTAAGGGCCTGGCGGACACCGCGCTCAAGACGGCGAACTCGGGTTACCTGACCCGCCGTCTGGTCGACGTGTCGCAGGACTGCGTGATCATGGAGCTGGACTGCGGCACCGAGCGTGCGCTGGAAATGCGCGCGATCGTGCAGGGCGGCTCGACCATCGCTTCGCTTGGCGAGCGCATCCTCGGTCGCACGACCGCGGAAGACGTGGTCGACAAGGACGGCAACGTGGTCATCCCGACCGGCACCCTGCTCGACGAGCCGGCCGTGGCGAAGATCGAGGCCCTGAACATTCCGGGCATGAAGATCCGCTCGCCGCTGGTCTGCGAAGCCAAGATCGGTGTCTGCGGCAAGTGCTACGGGCGTGACCTCGCCCGCGGTACCCCGGTGAACATCGGCGAGGCCGTCGGCGTCATCGCAGCGCAGTCGATCGGTGAACCGGGCACGCAGCTGACCATGCGTACCTTCCACATCGGCGGTGCGGCGCAGCTGAACGAAACCTCGAACCTCGAGGCGGCTGTCGACGGCACTGTCGAGTTCCGCGACCTGCGCCTGATCGAGGATCAGCGCGGCCGCCGCGTGGTGCTGAGCCGTTCGGGTGAGATCGCCATCCTCGACATGGAAGGCCGCGAGCTCGCGGTCGATCGCATCCCCTACGGTGCGTATGTCATGTTCGACGACGGCCATATCATCTCGAAGGGTGATCGCATGGCCGAGTGGGATCCGTTCACCATGCCGGTGATCACGGAAACCGGCGGTGTCGTGAAGTACCAGGACCTGCTCGACAACAAGACGCTGACCGAGCAGGTCGACGAAGCGACGGGCATCGCCCAGCGCGTCGTCACCGAGTATCGCGCGGCCAGCAAGTCGAAGGAGGACCTCCGTCCTCGCCTGACCCTGACCGGCGAAGGTGCCGCCGAATCCGCCCGCTACATGCTGGCGCCGGGCGCGGTGCTCTCGGTCGAGGATGGTGCGACCGTGCAGGCCGGTGACGTTCTCGCCCGTGTCGCTCGCGAATCCGCGAAGACCCGCGACATCACCGGCGGTCTGCCGCGCGTCGCCGAGCTCTTCGAGGCCCGCAAGCCGAAGGAAAATGCGATCATCGCGAAGGTCTCGGGCCGTGTCGTGTTCGGCAAGGACTACAAGGCCAAGCGCAAGATCGGCATCCAGCCCGAGGACGGCGGCGAGGTCGTGGAGTATCTGGTTCCGAAGTCGAAGGTGATCGACGTTCAGGAAGGCGACTACGTCAAGCGTGGCGACAACCTGATCGGCGGCTCGCCCGATCCGCACGACATTCTCGAAGTGCTCGGCATCGAGCCCCTGGCAGAATATCTCGTGTCGGAAATCCAGGAAGTCTATCGACTGCAGGGCGTGAAGATCAACGACAAGCACATCGAGGTGATCGTTCGCCAGATGCTGCAGAAGGTTGAGATCACCGAAGCCGGCGACACCACCCTGCTCCCCGGCGAGCAGGTGGATCGTACCGAGATGGACGAGACCAACGAGAAGCTGGCTCCGGGTCAGGCTCCCGCACAGGGCAAGCCGATCCTGCTCGGCATCACCAAGGCCTCGCTGCAGACCCGCAGCTTCATCTCGGCGGCGTCGTTCCAGGAGACCACCCGCGTCCTCACCGAGGCTGCGGTCCAGGGCAAGCAGGACACGCTGATCGGCCTCAAGGAGAACGTGATCGTCGGCCGTCTCATCCCCGCCGGCACCGGCGCGGGCATGAACCGTCTGCGTGTCGCCGCTACGAGCCGCGACGCCGCCCTCCGCGTCCAGCAGCGTGCGCTGCAGACCGCGCTGGTGGCGCCGAATTCGGCCGCGGAAGAGCGTGAAGCCGAGCATGCGCGCTCGGCACGCGACGCCGAGGGCACCGGCAGCGATCCGCTCGCCTCGGTCGTGCCCTCGGGCCATGGCACCGATGCCGACGCCGGGGACTATCTGACCGAGGAGTGATCTCCTCGCGACGTTAGGAACTGACGCAAGAAACACCGCCGTCCGGGCAACCGGACGGCGGTTTTCTTTTGGGGCGAGCCGAGCAGTTTGCGCGGCCGTCCGGGTGTGGCGCGATTGCCTGTGTCACCATGCTCCGGCGAGAATGCGCGCGGGCGGGACGTTGGAGAAACACATGCTTCGACACGTGCCTGCCTTCCTGCTGATCCTCGGCCCGGTCCCGATGGCCGGGGCCGACCCCGCACCCGCCGCCCAGCGCGCCGGGCAATGCTCGATGAACTCCCTGCCAGAGCCGGAGAAGCGGCGGCTGATCGAGGGCTACAAGCTGCGACTCAAGACCCAGGGCCGCGCCGGCGCCGATGCCTGGGCGAAGTCGCAGGAGGAATCCACCTACCAGCAGCTCGTGGCGCAAGGCTCCTGCCCGGCCACCCGCGCCACCGCGCCACGCCAGGCCGCAAGGGGCCCCGCCCCCGCGCGCACGGCCGGCAAAAAAGTGATCCTCAACAAACAGGGCAAGCCGTGCCGCAACATCACGGTGGAGAACCAGGTATTCCCCGGCTTTGGCGGCGAGCCAATGCGATTGGCGCTGGTGCAGGTCTGCAAGGACTGACGCAGGCGGAAAATAATCCGGCGCAGGCGATTTCCCCGAACCCCGTTCGTCGTCAGACTTGGGAAATACAGGGCGCTTCCGGCGAACCAGAAGGAGAGGAACGATGCGGGTAATGGTGCTGGTGAAGGCAACCGAGGACAGCGAAGCGGGCCTGATGCCCTCGACCGAGCTGCTCGACGCGATGATGAAGTATAATGAGGAGCTGGTGCAGGCCGGGATCATGACCGGCGGCGACGGGCTCAAGCCTTCCTCCGCAGGCGTGCGGATCGCATTCGACGGAGCGGGGCGCACCGTGATCGATGGCCCCTTTGCCGCAACCCGCGAGCTGGTCGCCGGCTATTGGCTGTGGGAAGTCAAGGACATGGACGAAGCGATCGCCTGGGCGAAGCGCTGCCCCAATCCGATGCCCGGCCCGAGCGAACTCGAGATCCGGCCCTTTTACGAGATGGCTGATTTCGGCGCGGAGCTCACGCCCGAGATCGCCGAGCGCGAGGCCCGGCTGCGCGAGCAGACCGAGAACCGCTGACCGCCACGATCGACAAGCACCGGAATGGCTCAATCCCATTTCGCTTCACAGGGCCGTCACGCTGCCATGGGATCGAGGCGGGATTGATCCCTCGGGCCTTCCGGGGGATGACGGACGCACTTCGTCTTCGAACGTGTTGAAATCCGGGAACGATGCCATGTCGATCGGTCGCTGCTGCGCGCTTCTGCTCTGCCTGCTCACCCCGGCCCTGGCCCAGGCGCAGACGGGTTCGTCCGACATCGTCGTGCAGGGCAATGGCGAGGAGAAGAAGAGCGACTGGCGCCGCGCCGAGACCGCGCACCTGATCGTCTACAGCGACGGCAGCGAAAGCGAGCTCAAGCGCGTCATCACCAATCTTGAGCGGCTGCACGGTCTGCTTTCGCGCATCTATCGTGGCGGGGCGAAGACGGACGAGACCGCCAAGCTGCAGGTCACGCTATTCGGCGACGGCAATTTCCAGGACAAGCTGGGTCTGCGCAACGTCCGCGGGATCGAAGGCCCCTATGCCGGCAGCTTCGCCGAGCAGCGCTATTACGACATGCGCGAGGAAGGCGACGTGATCGCCATCGCGCGCAAGGACCAGCTGCTCGACATGAACACCAAGCGGGCCGAGGACCTCGACTGCGCCGACGCGCTGGCCGAAGGCGCGTGGGACTGCCCCTTCCCGCCTCCCTATTTCCCGCCGCTGGTCCGGCGCTGGGATGCTGTGCTCTACTCGGCCTTCGCCCAGCACTTCCTGCGCACCCATACGCCGGACGTGTTCCCCCGCTGGTACATCGACGGCGTCGGCGCGATCTTCTCGACATTGCTGGTGCGCGAGAACGGCGTGATCGACTATGCCCGCGCGCCTGACGGCTATCGCGCCTTCTACCGCGCCTATCAGCCGATCGACGTGGGAGATGTGGTGACCGGCCGCTATCTCGATGCGCCGAAGAACCAGTGGAATCCCTATCAGGCCTGGGCGATCGCCCATTATTTCCTGTTCTCGAACCTGAAGGCCGAACGATCCAAGCAGTTCCGCGCCTATCTGGCCGCGATCGGCCGGGGCAGGCCGATGGCCGAGGCGGCGCAGGTGTTCGGCGATCTGGGCAAGCTGCGCGCCGATCTGACCACCTATCGCGGCAGTGTGCTCGCCTATGCCCGGACCGCCAAGCCGCTGGCGCGCGAGGAGGAGCCGCTGGTCACCCGCCTGTCGCTAACCGGTGGCGCGATGGTCGAGGCCCGTCTCCAGCTGGGCGCGCGCCTTGCCCCCTTCCCCACCGATACCGCCGCCGCGGAGCCCTGGCTCAGCCAGTTGCGCGGCAGGCTCGCCACCCTGCCCTATGAACCCGAGGCGATGCTGGTCGAGGCCGAGGCCGAATGCCGCGCCGGCCATGCCGATACCTGCCTCACCATGGCCGAGCGCGTGCTGGAGAAATCGCCGGACGATATCCGTGCGCTGAGCTGGAAGGGCGTCGCGCTGACGACGCAGGCGGTTGCGGCGCCGGCCGCGGAACGCGCCGCCCTGCTCGCCGCCGCCCGCAAGACGCTGGAGCGCACGATCCAGCTCGACGGCGAAGCGCCGCTGCCGCTGATCGCCTATTTCCAGAGCTATGCCCGCCTCGGCGAGCGCGTGCCCGATACGGCGATGCGTGGCCTGGCCATCGCGATCCGCGCGGTGCCGGCAGCCCCTGCCCCGCGGCTTTACATGGCGCAGGAGCTGGTGCGGCAGAACCATGCCGATCTCGCCCGCCAGGTCGTCTGGCCGCTGCTCTACGGCGCCGACGACACACCCGAGAAGCGCGCTGCCCAGGCGCTGTTCACCGGCGGCAGCGCCACCGCCGCGCGCTAGTCGCGCTCGAGCTTCCAGGCGGCGTCGAGATATTTCTCCGCCGCCACCCTGAGCGCCGGCTCCTCGTCAAAGGCTTCGGCCGGCAGAGGCGCGATGCCAAGCCCTTCCATCACCACCCACAAGGCGAACTTGCGCGAGGGCTCCTGCTCGACACCGAAATCGATGCGCAGCCGTTCCTCGCCCCGCGCGCGCTCGGCTTCGCTGAGCGCCTCGGGTTCGTCGGTGTCGAAATAGTGGAGTAGCAGTGCGTCGAGGTCCATGTGCCCTACTTCGGCGCACGGACCCCGATCTGCAAGCGGGGCAATTACGCCGCTTCGCCGCTCGCAAGCCATGCGGCGCATTCCGGGCCGAGCTCGGCCAGCGCCATCGCCTCGTAATTGGCGACATCCTGAGCGGTGAGCACCTCGCGCCAGCGGCCATTGGTGCCCTTGTTGATGAAGGTCTCCGCCCCGCCGTCCCAGAACACGCCGCCCAGCGGCGCCGACCTGGCGGCATTGGCCTTCATCCAGTCGAAGCTGCAATGGCGCAGGATACGCGGGAAGCTCTCCGCCTCGATCTCGATGTCGAGGAAGGCCGCGATCTTGCGGATCTCGCCCGCCAGGTCCCGCTTCAGCGCCTCGAAATGGACGAGATGGACGTTGGGCAGGTCGCGCACCGCCCACCAGCTGCGCACATTCTCCCAGAAGGACCAGAACGGGGCGCCATCGCCGTCGAGCCATTCGCGGAAATATTCGGCGACATCGGGATTGGCGCGCGGGATCGGCGGGCCAACCCGGCCGGGCGTGTTGTTGAGGATCTCGTACCAGGCGTCGGTCGCGTGGAAGTGATGGTTGTGCAGGCTCCACGCCACGTCGCGGCCGTCACGCGCGACATAGAGATATTTGGCCCTGGGGCTGAAGCGCAGCGCGTCCACCGGCAGATGCGTCTTCAGGATCCGGCGATGCTCCTGCTCCTCGAGCGCGGCGAGCTTCACCAGCACCGGCGGCACGCGCAGGTCTACCCAGGGCGAGATCTCGGCCACCGAAACCTCGGGATCGCCACCGAAGATCAGTTGGGCGACGATCTGCTGCGTCCAGGTGGTGCCGGCCTTGGCATAGGTCGAGACGACCACGTCATCGGCGCGAAACGACAGGTCGTTCCACACGGTCGAATCGAAATGGTGGTTGTGCAGCTCACGCAGCTTACGCGGATACGCCGCCGGCTTCGCAGCCGGCGCAAAGGTCACGGGCATCTCGTCAGTCCTTCAGGGGGTGCGACCAGTGATTTATTCTTGCAACACACCAGCGTCAATTTTCAAATCACGCCAAGTGTTATCAAGATAAACGAGCGCTATAGCCCGGTGCTATACCGTAAAACTGCAGTAACGCCCTGAAACAATTGAAACGAGAATTACCGTTGACTATCAGGATTTTGCGCATCGATTTACCAAAATCGACGCGCAACGCCCGGTCAGAATTCCAATGTCGCCCGGAGCGTGAGCACGGTCACCCGTGCCGCATCGACATCGCCGCCGCGATTCCAGATGAACTGCACGTCGGGCTGCAGCGTCAGGAAATCGGTAAGCTTGTCGGAGAAGGTGAATTCCACCGCATTCTCGGCCTGCGCGGTATGCACGCCGTCGCCGCGCAACAGGTCGCGATACCCCCTCGAAAGATAGGCCTGGTTCACGCCGAAGGAGACCTGGCTATCGTCGCGACCGGGCAGGACATGGGTGGCGAGCACGCCCGCCTGCCAGCCGCCCTTGAACGGGCTGGTCTTGCCGTCCGAGATGCCGGCGCGGACGAACAGGCTGGTGGCGAAGGGGCCGTCCTGGTCACCAATCGCCTTCTGCGCGATCACATAGGCGCCGCGCGCATGGCGGCGGATCGGATCCCCAGCGCTGTCGGTCTCGGCGATGTCGTCCTGGCGCTCGCTATAGCCCCAGGCACCCAGCGCGAACTTGTTGCCGTCCTTCTCCACGCCCGCCTCGCCGATCAGCAGCACACCGTGGTGGAAGTCGAATGCGTGGCCGCGATCGTCGCCGAGCGCGCCGGCGGTGGCATTGAGCAGCGCGACCCGTGCGAAGCCCGCGCCGCCGAAACGCTGCTCAAGCCGCACGGCCAGCGCCGTCGTCGGGAAGATCGAAGGGCCGTTGGGCCCGGTCGAGGCGATTTCCGAGCCCACGCCGAAGGCCGGGGCGATCAGCAGGCCGGCGGCATCATTGGCGTAGAATTCGCTGTTGAGGTCATACAGGCCGGCGCGCAGCGAGGTTGCGGCGCCGAGCTTCTGCTCCACCCAGATCTCGAACAGGCGCAGCTTCGCACTGGCGACTTCGATATTATCGACGCCCTGCAGCGTACCCGCCGCGTCATTGGGGCGGCCGCCCAGATTGTTGAGCACGTCGACATGGAAGCTCGCGCCGTTCCAGCCGACCAGGCGCTCCAGATCGCCATTCGCTTCGATGTTCAGGTCGTCCAGCCCGAAACTGCGCAGCTTGCGCCGGTCCGCCGCCACGCCCGAGAGATCGGCGCGATAGGTGGCACCGATATCGAGTGCCGGCTCCTGCGCGTCCTGCGCAAATGCCGAAGGAATGACCAGCAGAGAAAGTACGGACACCGCCGCACCGAAATTCGCACGCATTTAGCAAGCCCCAGTTACCGACATCCCTCGGAAACATTTGTAGAGGGCTCGAACCCGCAGCGGACTTTCCACCTATAATTCGTGCTGAAACCGGATGCCGCGACAGGCACCGCGCGGGAGACTTTCGTGAAGATCACGTCGCTCAACAAGGCAACGACCCAGGCTGCCGCCGTTCTTATCGGCATCACCGCGCTTTCGGGCGGCACCGGGCTGTTCATCGTTGCAAAGGAAAACAACGCGATCGCCCAGCAGGCGGCCGCCGCGGGCCTGCTCCAGAACCATATGGAAGCGGACATGATGCACGACGCGGTCCGCGCGGACGTGCTCGCCGCGCTGGTCGGCGGCGACGACGCCGCGCGCAAGCAGACGCTCGATGATCTCAAGGATCATCTCGGCACGCTTTCCCGGACGATCAACGAGGATGCCGCCTTCCAGGGCATCGACAGCATCGTAGCTGCGACGAGCAAGCTCAAGGCGCCGATGGACGCCTATGCCGCCGCCGCGCAGAAGATCGTCGATACCGCCGCCAGCGATCCCCTCGCCGCCCGCGCGCAGATGCCCGGCTTCATGGACCAGTTCCGCGCGCTCGAGAAATCGATGGAAAGCGCTTCGGAAGCGATCGAGGGCCATGCAAAGGAAGTCGCCTCCAGCTCGGCCACGCTCGGCACGGTGGCGATGATCGTCCTGTTCCTCACGCTGCTGGCGGGCATGGCCGCCGCATTCCTGCTGGCCCAGGCCGCACGCCGCTTGCTCGTCCGCCCGCTGCTCGACCTTGCCGACACCATGCGCGCGCTCGACAGCGGAGACCTGTCGGTCAAGGTGCCGCACGCCGCACGCGAAGACGAACTGGGCGGCATGGCCCAGGCGATCGATGCCTTCCGCGACAAGCTCAAGGCCGCCGAGGAAGCCAAGGAAGCACAGACCAAGCTGATCGTCGAAACGATCGGCACCAGCCTCGACGCGATGGCACGGGGCGACCTCAGCGTCGAGATCGATGCCGAGCTCACCGGTCCGTTCGCCGCGCTCAAGCGCAGCTTCAACGATGCCGCGCACGGCCTCCGATCGCTGATCGGCACGGTTGTCACCGGCACCGAGAATATCCGCACCGGCGCCAATGAGATCGCCTCCGCTTCCGAGGATCTCGCCCGCCGTACCGAACGCAATGCCGCAACGCTCGAAGAGACCAATGCCGCGGTCAATGCGATCGATCACCGCCTCAAGTCGATCGCGCTCTCGGCCAACGAGACGCTGTCGCGCGCCGATGGCGCCATCGCCGTGGTCGGTACCGGCCGCGCGATCGCCGACGAAGCGGTGCAGGCGATGACCCGGGTCAGCGAAAGCGCCAAGGGCATCGACTCGGTTATCGAGGGGCTGGACAAGATCGCCTTCCAGACCCGCGTTCTCGCGATGAACGCCGCCGTCGAAGCCGGCCGCGCCGGTGAGGCAGGCCGCGGCTTCGCAGTGGTCGCCGATCTCGTCTCCGCGCTCGCCATGCGCGCCGAGGAAGAAGCCGGCCGCGCCCGCGACCAACTCACCCATACCCAGGCCGAAGTCGTCACCGCGGTCGACGCCGTGATGAAGGTCGATGGCGCGCTTGCCGATATCTCGGGCGATGTCGGCCAGGTCCATGCCCTGATCGGCACGATGGCGGAGGACAACAACGCCCAGAGCCATGCGATCAGCCAGGTCAGCGAAGCGATCGGCGACATGGATCGCGGCACCCAGCAGAACGCCGCGATGGTCGAGGAAACCTCGGCAGCCGCGCGCAACCTCACCCAGGAAGTGGACTCGCTGGCGGACAGTGCCGCGAACTTCACGATCGACGCCCCGCACGGCCACCGCGCCGCGCCGCAGCGCCAGGTCGTGAACGGCACCACCGTGCACTAGGTTCAGGCCATACCGGAAAATGAGAAGAGCCGGCGCGGTATCCACCACGCCGGCTCTCTTCGTTTCAGCGCCCAGCGGGCGATCAGAACTTCACCTTCACACCGAACTTTCCGGTGAAGCTGTAGTCTTCATACTGCAGCAGCCGCTGGCCACCCTGGAAGTTGCGATAGGCGAAATAGGGCTCGTTGGTCAGGTTGATCAGATCGCCGAAGACCTGGACGTTCTTGGTCACCCAGTATTTGGCACTGATGTCGAGCTGGAAGTGGTTGTCGACATAGCGGTCCTCGCTCGCATCGTCGCCCAGCTCGTCCAGATACTTGTCGCGATAGGTGCCAGCGACGCGGAACGAGACCGGCCCGTTCTCATAGCCGAGCACCACGTTGAACGTATTGCGCGAGGACGAAGGCAGCGAGATGCGGCGCGGATCGCCGATATCGCCATCCTGCAGCACCGTGCCCTTGGCATCGGTGAAGGTGTAGTTGATCTGGGTCAGCAGCCCGCTGAGTACGCCCGGCAGGAAGCTGTAGACCTGGCTGTAGCTGAACTCGATGCCGTCGATACGTGCGCTCGGCCCGTTGTATGGCACCTGCGCCTCGTCGAGCACGCCGCCGTTATAGGCATAGTCCTCATACACGCGATCGACGATGTAGTTCTTGATATCCTTGTAGAAATAGCCAAGCGAGATGCCGCCGCCCTTGCCGAAATAATATTCGGCCGCGGCATCGAAGTTCCAGGCTTCATAAGGCTTGAGGTTCGGGTTTCCGAACTCGCCCTCATTGTCCTCGATCACCACGCGCGGGGCGAGCTTCGAGAATTTCGGGCGCACCAGGCTGCGATAGCCGGCAGCGCGCAGGACGAGGCCATTGGTCGGCTCGAAACGCGCGGTCAGGCTGGGCAGCCAGTCGGTATAGCTGCGGGTGACGCGGATCGGCGTGACCGTCTCGTCATCCAGGTTCAGTTCCTGGCCCTGGATGTCGTTATAGGTGTGCTCCATACGCACGCCGGCGATCAGACGGATCTTCGAACTGTCCCAGCGTGCGAGCAGATAGCCGGCCGAGACGTCTTCCTTCACCTTGTAGTCACTGTCGTTCGAGCTTTCGAACGTGTCGCCGTCATCCAGCTCGAACAGGCCGCTATTGTTCTTGAAATAATTGCGGAACGCGGTCTTCGACAGCGCCGGCTCGATGTTCGCCAGGTCATAGTCCTGCGGACCGAGCAGATCCTTCATCGTCAGGTCGCCCGGGCCGTCATATTCATAGACGTCGATGTTCGCGTTGTAGCGCTTGGTGCGCCAGCGGAACTTGGCGCCGCCCTGCACGGTGAACTCGCCTCCGCCGGTTGCGAAGGTCCTGGCGACGTCCGCCTTGGCCGACCATTCGGTATCGACCGAGTCGCTCAGCGTGGTGCGCTCGAGCTTGTCGAACTCATATTCGCTGGCGTTGTAGAAGGCGTTGGCGCCCGCCAGGATGTTGTAGCGGGTCTTCATCGGGTTGGCATAGTCGAATGCCACGATGAAATTGTCACCGTCGTCGAACTTGCGCTCGAACGCGGCCGGATCGATCGAGCCGTTCTCGCGCTCGCTCGAACGCGCCCAGCTGCCCGAATAGTTGAGCTTCCAGCCATTGGCCTTGGTCTCGCCGCCCAGCGTGATCGACTTGATCTCCTGGCGCTCGAACCGGTCCTTCAGGTCGCGGGTGACGGTGATTTCGCCATCCTGCGAGTCGAAGGTCGCGCCGGTGGCGGTCGCGCTGGTCGGCGACTCGTCCATCTCGAAGGTCAGGCGGCGGCGATATTCCTGATCGTCGAAGCGCGAGTAGAGGCCTCGGGCATAGAGCGTCGTGGTGTCGCTGGGCTTGAAGTCGAGCGACAGCGACGAGCTGAAGCGCTGCCGCTCCACGTCATAGTCGCGATACTCCATGGTGTCGGCATAGGCCTTGCCACCATCCTCGTCCCAGCCATCCATTTCCTCGTTGTTCGTCGCGAACTTGCGCTGATAATAGGAGACACCGCCGGCGATACCGAAATTGTCGGTGATCCGCGTCGAGAAATCGAGACCGACCTTGGGCGTCACCGCCTCGCGCAGATTGTTGTAGCTGCCCTCGACCGAGACGGTCAGCAGGTCCTTCTTGCGAGCGAAGGCGCTCACCGTGTTGATCTCGATCGACGCACCGATCGTATCGGCGTCCATGTCCGGCGTCAGCGACTTCTTGACCTCGATCGACTCGATCGTGTCGCTCGAGATCACGTCGAGCGCGACCGAACGGATGTCGGATTCGGGCGAGGGCAGACGGGTACCGTTCACGGAGGTGGCGTTAAGCTCCGGATCGAGGCCGCGAACGGAGACGAAGCGCCCCTCGCCCTGATCGTTGAGGATGTTGACGCCGGGCAGGCGGCGCAGCGATTCCGCGACATTCTGGTCCGGGAACTGGCCGACCGAGTCCCGGGTGATCACGCTCTCCACGCCGTCCGCGGCGCGCTGGCGCGATAGCGAACCGAGCAGGTTGGCGCGCTGGCCCATGACGAGGATCTGGCTGCCGTCGGTGCCGAGCACCAGATTCTGCTGGGCCACGCCGTTCTCGGGCACGACGATCTTCTCGTCGCGGGCCGGCACGCCGGCGAACTCGGCGCGCAGCGTATAGGTGCCGGCCGGCACATCGGAGAAGCGGAAGCTGCCCGAAGCGTCAGCCTCGGTGGTCCGGCCCAGCTCGACGATGGTGACGCGCGCACCCTGGAGGTTGCGGGTTCCGCTCGCTTCCGAGACGTTGCCGGTCACGTCATTGGCATAAGCGGATACCGGCACGGCGAAGAGCACCGCGCCAAACATCAGGCGCGTGCGGAAGGACGGTTTGCGAGACATCGGAATTCAACCCCCATCAGGAATGCGGGGGCCGCGTTGCAACCGATCATGAACGGTACATTGCGTCTCGGCGACACTTCAATGACATGAGGGCCAGCTATCTGATTTCCATAGACTCTTTTCGTCACCCGCCCCTGTGCGAAATGTTGCGGCGCAACAGTATCAGGCGATCCGGAAACATTTCGCCGGCGTCACGCCCGTTGCACAGCCGCCCCGCTCCCCTTATCTCCGCGCGCATGTCGACCGAACTCTACGACCTCACCGTCCCCGTCTTCCTGCGTGGCTTCAAGGCCATGTCGGCGTTCCTCGAAAAGGCACGCATCTGGGCGGACGAGAACAGCATCCCGCATGCCGAGCTGCTCGAAGCGCGCCTTGCCGACGACATGGCGCCGCTGAGCTCGCAGATCCAGCGCGTCAGCGACGGCGCCAAGTTCGCCCTCGCCCG
This sequence comes from Sphingomonas sp. OTU376, assembly GCF_038440415.1. Taxonomy (NCBI): domain Bacteria; kingdom Pseudomonadati; phylum Pseudomonadota; class Alphaproteobacteria; order Sphingomonadales; family Sphingomonadaceae; genus Sphingomonas; species Sphingomonas sp. OTU376. Next base: position 24,988 of record NZ_JASATQ010000050.1, read on the forward strand.
GCTCGGCCAGCTCGAGGCACCGGCGATGGCGGATACCGAGACCAGCTTCGATGAGCTGCAGGCCCGCATCGCCGCGACCGTGGCCTTCCTCAAGTCGGTCCCGCGCGAAGCGGTCGACGGGCGCGAGGACGCTGATATCGAAGTGAAGACGCCGAACCGCAGCTTCCACTTCAAGGGCCTGCCCTACGTCACCACCTTCGCGCTGCCGAACTTCTACTTCCACATCACCACCGCCTACGCGATCCTGCGCCACAAGGGGGCGCCGCTCGGCAAGATGGACTTCCTGGGCGGCATCTGATGGTCCGGATCGCGGTGATCGGCGCGGGCGCCATCGGCGGCACCCTCGCCGCCTGGCTCGCCCAGAGCCATGACGTGACGGTCTGCGCCCGCTCGCCGCTCGCCGACCTGGAGGTCGAGACACCCGAAGGCGTGATACAGGCCACCCCGCGCATCCTCACCGATCCCGCGGAGGCGACCCAAGTCGACTGGGTACTCTGCACCACAAAGACCTATGACTGCCCCGCCGCGGCCGCCTGGCTGCCCGGGCTGATGGGGCCCACCACCCGCCTGGCGGTGATCCAGAACGGCGTCGAGCAGCGCGAGCGCTTCCCCCAGGTCCCCGCCCAGCGCACCGTGCCGGTCATCATCGACCTGCCCGCCGAGCGCACTGCGCCGGGCCGCATCATCCAGCGCCGTGAGGGCACCATCCATGTGGCCGAGGGCGAAGCCGGCGAGGCGCTGGTCGCGCTGTTCACCGACACGCCGATCGACGCCCAGACCACGCCGGACTTCCTCACCGCCGCCTGGCGCAAGCTCGCGATCAACTGCTCAGGCATCGTCAGTGCCCTCACCCACCGCCCCGCCGAAGTCGCCAATGACGAAGGCGCGGCGGAAGTGATGCGGGCGCTGGTCCGTGAGTGCATCGCGGTCGGCCGGGCCGAGGGTGCCGACCTGCCCGACAAGCTCGCCGACCAGGTGGTGAAGTGGACCACGCTCGCCCACCCGCAATCGGTCAACTCGCTCCACGCCGATTTCGAAGCCGGCCGCCAGACCGAAGTCGATGCCCGCAACCAGGTCATCGTCCGCCTCGGCGCGAAGCACGGCATCGACGCGCCGATGAACCGGGCGCTCGCATCAATACTGATCGCCGCCTCCACCCGTCCTTAACCGTTTCGGGGGCAGAACCCGGCCATGGAAGCCGGAGTTCGCGCCTTGTTGCTTAACCGGAGCGTCTGGTTCGTCGTCCTGCTGGCGATGGCCGGGCTGTATGGCATCTTTGCGTTCGACATCTTCCGCGACGAGACCTCGTCGGTCACCGACCGCAAGCTGCGGATCGAGCTGGACGAGTTCCTGCTCTTCGCATCGGCACTCATCCTGTTGCTATTCAGCTATGGACTGAACCAGCACCGCGCGCGTGGGCGCGAGCGAGACCGCCGCATCGCGGCGGAGCGCAGCGCGCGCGACCTAGGCTATCACGACGCGCTCACCGGCATGCCCAATCGCCGCGCCTTCGACGAAGCGCTCGGCAAGCTCACGCCGAGCGGGCTCCATGCCGTGCTGATGCTTGACCTCAACGGGTTCAAGGCGATCAACGACACCCATGGCCACGGCGCCGGTGACGCCCTGCTGCGCGTCGTCGCCGATCGCATCGCCGGCGCGGTACGCGAGGGCGACACCGCCGCGCGGCTGGGCGGCGACGAGTTCGCGGTCATCACCCCCGGCCTCGCCAATCCCGAGATCGCCAGGGTCATCGCGGGCCGGCTCGCGGAGAGCATTGCCCGCCCGGTCTTCGTCGAAGGGCGCACGCTGCATGTCGGCACCGGCATCGGCATCGCCCTGTCGCGCGCCGAGAAGCTCGGCCCGGAGGAACTCACCCGCCGCGCCGACCTTGCCCTCTACGCCGCCAAGCGCAGCGAAGGCGTGCCCTGGCGGGTCTACGGGCCGGAGCTCGAGGCGTAGCCATAGCTCCAGCCCGGGCAGTCTTGCCCAGCCCGTTGAACTCGCTGGCCGAAGCGCGATAGGGGCCAGCCAGCAACGATGGAGCTGCGCCCATGATCAGAATCATCTGCGTCGATGCCGATGATACGCTGTGGCACAATATGCGTCACTTCAACGCCGCGCTGCAGGCGTTTCAGGCATTGCTCCTGCCATTCGCCGAAACGTCCGTGACGCAGGCCGCCCTGGATGAAGCGGAGAACCGGAATCGCCACGCCTATGGCTATGGCGCGAAAGGCTTCACGCTGGCGATGATCGAGACGGCGATGGAAGTTGCGGGCGATGCTTTCTCCCAGGACCTCGTAGCCCATATCCTTGACGCCGGGCGGATGCTGCTGACCCATCCCGTCGAGTTGTTCGACGGCATCGACCATACATTGCGCGCGCTGAAGGAGCGCGGGGATCTGATCCTGGTGACCAAGGGTGACCTGCTGCACCAGGAAACGAAACTGGCCGCGTCCGGCCTCGGCGACCTTTTCACCGGGGTTGAGATCGTCAGCGACAAAACCGAGCAGACCTTCCAGAGGCTCTTCGCGAAATATGATGTCGCGCCCGGCGAATGCATCATGGCGGGCGACTCTATGCGATCCGATGTTCTGGCACCGCTGAACGCTGGCGCCTGGGCCGCCTATATTCCCCAGGAGGGTGCATGGGCCCATGAAGTTGCGGATAGACCGAGCGAGCAAGGCCGCTTCAGGCAGCTTTCGAAGCTGTCCGAACTGATCGGGTGGATAGACGAGATCAACCGAACCGCCTCGAGCAACTGAACCCTGCTGCCGGCGCCCGGCTTCTCAGAGCTCCACGATCCGCGTCCCCAGCCGCACCGCCTCGTCCCGGTCGTGCGTCACCATCAGGATCGGCAGCCGCACTTCGTCGCGCAGGCGCTCGATCAGCGTCATGATCTCCTCGCGCCGCGCCCTATCGAGCGAGGACAGGGGCTCGTCGAGCAGCAGGAAGCGCGGATCGGAGAGCAGCGCCCGCCCGATCGCCACACGCCGCGCCTCGCCGCCCGAAAGCGTACGCGGCCAGCGGTCGAGCAGGTGGGCGATGCCGAGCAACGCAATCGTCTCGTCCACGTACAGCCCGGCCTCGTCGCGCCGGCCATAGAGCAGGTTCGCCCGTACCCGCAGGTGCGGGAACAGCCGCGGTTCCTGGAAGACATAGCCGGCGCGGCGCTCGGCCACCGGTACGTCGATTGCAGCCGTCGCATCGAACAGCGTTTCGCCCGCCACCCGCACATGCCCGGCATCAGGCTCGATCAGCCCGGCAACCATGTTGAGCACGCTGGTCTTGCCCGCGCCGGAGGGGCCGAACAGCACGGTGAGCCCGTCGCCCGCCTCGATCCGACAGGCGATCTCGGCCTCGCCGATCCGCTTGGTCAGCGCGATGTCAAAGGACATGTAGCCCCCTGCCCGCGCGCCGCGCGATCAGCTCCGAGGCAAGCAAGGCCGCCAGCGAGAGCAGTACCGAGATGCCCGCCAGCCGAAGCACCATCGCCTCTCCGCCCGGCACCTGGAGCGCGGCATAGATGGCGAGCGGAAGGGTCTGTGTCTCCCCCGGCACGTTCGACACGAAGGTGATCGTCGCGCCGAACTCGCCCAGCGCCCGCGCAAAGCCCAATACCGTGCCGGCCAGCACGCCCGGCAGGCTGAGCGGCAGGGTCACGCTGGTGAACACCCGCCAGCGCCCGGCACCCAGCGTCGCCGCGGCCTGCTCCAACCGCCGGTCGACCGCCTCGATCGACAGCCGCATCGCCCGCACCATCAGCGGCAGCGCCATCACCGCGCTCGCAATTGCCGCCCCGGTCCATCGGAACAGCACCGAGACACCAAACCAGCTCTCCAGCCAGCTCCCGATCGGCCCGGCGGGGGCGAAGGCGAGCAGCAGCAGCCAGCCTGTGACGACAGGCGGCACCACCAGAGGCAGGTGCACCAGCCCGTCGAGCAGCAGCTTGCCCGGAAACCGCCCACGCGCCAGCAGCCAGGCCAGCGCGAACGCCACCGGCAGGCATGCGAGCACCGCCACCCCGCCCACCTTCAGCGATAGCCAGACAATGCCCCAGAGCTCGGGAGTCATCGGGCAAACTCGCCTGGAGCCGGGGAATCAGGCATCCCCGCGCTTCACCGGGAACTTCAGGATGCCGAAGCCGACGGCGAACCCTATCAGCAGCCCGATCGCCATATTGTCGATGAGCGCGCCCAGGATGATGCCGCCAAACACGCCCGCGGCGAACCCGATCGAACCGTTTCTGCTCATCAAATGCCCCCGCGATCGGCTCCATGCCGCGAATGGGCCACTAAAGGCGAAGCCAGGGCCCCGGGTCAACCGAGCGACCTTCCTCTAAAGCGGCCGGAACCCGAAGCGACGGAAGATCGCCTTGCCCTCGCCGCTCAGCAGGAAGCGGCGGAACGGCTCGGCGTCCGGGCTGGTCGAGGCCTTGAGCCGCGCCAGCGGGTAGCGGATCGGCGGATGGCTACGCTCGGTGAAGATCGCGGCGATCCGGACCTTGCCAGATGCCTGGGCGTCGGTCGCGTAGACGATCCCGCGCGGCACGACACCCCTCTCGACCAGCGCGAGTGCGGCGCGCACGCTCTCGGCACGCACGATATTGGTCTCGACCGCCGCCCAGCGCCCGCCACTCTCGAGCGCCGCCTTGGCATAGCGCCCTGCCGGCACGGCATCGGGATCGGCAATCGCCACGCGAGTCTTGCCCAGCGCGCGCAGCTCGTCCTGGGGCCGGGCCAGCGGCGCGCCGGCCGGGGCGACGATCACCAGCCGGTTGCCGAGGAACGGCGTGCGGGTGCCCGGCACGATCAGCCCGCGCTTCTCGATATCGTCCATCCAGGGTTCGTCGGCCGATGCGAACAGATCGGCGGCGGCGCCGGCCGCGATCTGCCGGGCCAGCGCCGAGCTTGCCGCGAAGGAGCAGACCGGCCGGACATGGCCCTTGCGCGCCCAGGCATCGGCCGCGGCGGTCATCGATTCCTGCAGGCTGGCGGCGGCCAGCACCAACGGCGCCTGCGCAGCCCGTGCGGTACGCGGCCTGGCCAGCGCCACCGCTCCGATACCGGCGAGCAGCGCCCGCCGGTCGATCCCTGGGTTGGTCGTCATGCCCCCCTGCCTGACAGTCGCCGGGCGGGGAGGCAAGGCCCTCACTTGAGACGCAGCGCCTTGCGGACATCGGCCCAGCGTACCAGCTTGAAATTCTGCGCGGCGGGGGCGTTGTCGCCGTCCTGCGCAAGCATCAGCCCGCCCTGGAGACCCGAACCGAAGCCGGCGGTGGAGACTTCGATGCCATCAGTCTCGCTGGTCGCACCGAATTTGCCGGCGGTGATCCGGAAACGCCCGGCATAGGCCAGGTCAGGCAGCCGCCACAGGCCATACGCGCTGTCACCCTGGCTCGAGACGACCAGATAGCCGCCCCGCGTGCCCTGGACGGCAATCGCCACGCCCTCGACATCGGCAACCAGCGTCTTGCCGTCGGCTGCGATCACCTTCTCGCCGCCAAGGGCATCACGGGAGTTCGCGCCGAAGCGCCAGACGCCGACATCCTCCTCGCCGACGTAGAGCAGGCCGGTACGATCGTCCGCGACACAGCCTTCGGACTGGGTTGCAAGCTTCATCGTGCGCACCCGGTCCGCCTTGATCGCCCCGCCCTCGGGCAGGATCTCCATCTGCACGATCGTGCCGGCCTTGTGGACGACAAAGGCGTACAGCTTGCCGCCGCGCGGCGCGTACATGCACAGGCCATAGGCTTCGCCGGCACCGGCATCGAAACGGCCGATCTCGGTGAGCTTCGCCGCCTTGGTATCGAGCGTATAGAGCGCCAGCTTCGCGTTCGCCTTGTCGTTGCGGTCGCTGGCCGCGACGATCACCTGCCCGCGCCAGCTGCGCAGGTCGACATTGTTGACCCGGCCAGCCGGCAGGGTCGAACGGAGCTTGCCGGACAGGTCATAGACGTTGAGCCCCGCCTTCTTGTCGGTCGCGACGATCAGGCTTTGCCGCGGATCGCGGGCATTGCGCCAGATCGCAGGATCGTCCGCGGCATCCTCAAGGCTTGCCACCGCCACCGTCTCGCCAACCGCATGAACCTGCGCGGTCGGCACGTCCTGCACGGCAGGCGCAGTCTGAAGCAGCATCAGCGTGGCAAGCAACATGGTATCCCCCTTCAAGTCCGCTCGGGCCTTTATGAAGCGATTGAGACGCTTGGGTTACACTTCGTGACCAGGGTGTTGCGACTGGCGCCCGCCCGGCCCCCTCGATAGGCTGCGACGTCAGGGGGAACGAATCACGTGATCATCGGCATCGATCTTGGCACCACCAACAGTGCCGTCGCGATCTGGCGCGACGGGGAATCCGTGCTCATTCCCAATGCGATCGGTGACCTGCTGACTCCTTCCGCCGTATCGGTTGACGAGAGCGGCGCGGTGATGGTCGGCATGGCCGCGCGCGAGCGCCAGTCCACCCATCCTCGCGACACCGTCACCGCCTTCAAGCGCTATATGGGCACTCAGCAAACGGTGACTCTGGGCAAGCGCAAGTTCGATTCGGAGGAGCTGTCGGCCCTCGTCCTGCGCCAGCTCAAGGCCGATGCGGAAGCCTTTACCGGCGAGAAGGTGACCGGCGCGGTCGTCACCGTCCCCGCCTATTTCAACGATCGCCAGCGCAAGGCCACCCGCCGCGCCGGCGAGCTGGCGGGACTCAAGGTCGAGCGGCTGGTCAACGAGCCGACTGCGGCCGCGCTCGCCTTCGGGATCCAGACGCGCGAGCAGGAGCCGTTCCTGGTCTTCGACCTCGGCGGCGGCACGTTCGACGTATCGATCGTCGAAGTGTTCGAGGGCGTGGTCGAGGTCCGCGCATCTTCGGGCGACAACCGGCTGGGCGGCGAGGATTTCAACGAGCTGCTCGTCCAGCATGTCCGCCCGAAGCTCGATCCGGCGGGCAAGCTCGCCGGCGCCGATCCGGTGATGTTGCAGGAACTGCTCCGCGCCGCCGCCGAGCGCACCCGCCGCAAGCTCAGCGAAGGCGACGAGGCCGAGTTCGCCATCGTCTGGCAGGGCGAGCAGTTCGCGACCAACGTCACCTCCGCCGATTTCGAAACCGCCGCCGAGCCGCTGCTCAAGCGACTACGCGATCCGGTGCTGCGCTCGCTGCGCGATTCCAGCATCCGGGTCGAGGCGCTGAGCGAGATCGTGCTGGTCGGTGGCTCCACCCGCATGCCGGTGGTCCGCCGCGCGATCACCCGCATGTTCGGCCGCTTCCCCAATGCGACGGTGCATCCGGATCACGCCGTGGCCCTCGGCGCCGCGGTCCAGGCCGGGCTGCTCGCCCGCTCGGAAGCGCTGGAGGAAGTGCGCCTCACCGACGTCTGCCCCTTCACCCTGGGCGTCGACCATGCCGAGCCGGACGGGCGCGGCGGCTGGCGCACCGGGCTGTTCTCGCCGATCATCGATCGCAACACCGCGATCCCGGCGAGCCGGGTGAACTACTACAACACCGTCTCGGACAATCAGCGCGAGCTGCGCTTCGGCATCTATCAGGGAGAGGCCCGCGAGGTCTCCGGCAACGTCAAGCTCGGCGAAGTCCGCGTGCCTATCCCACCCAAGCCCGCGGGCGAGGTCGTCGTCGAGTGCCGCTTCAGCTATGATACCAGCGGTCTGCTGGAAGTGGACGTCAACGTCCCCGGCACCAGCACCAGCCGCAACCTGGTCATCATGGACGACGCCGATCCACTGACCGACTCCCAGCTTGCCACCCGCCGCGATGCGCTCGCAGCGCTCAAGCAGCACCCGCGCGACGAGAGCGAGAACATGGCCGTGCTTGCCCGCGCCGCCCGCTGCTACGAGGGCTTTATCGGCGACCGCCGCGACGCCGTTGGCCATTGGATCGGCGTGTTCGAGAATGCGCTGGCCACCCAGGATCCGCGCACCATCAAGGAAGCGCGCGCCCGGCTGGTAGAGGCGCTGGACGAGATCGAGGGCGAGCGCTTCCTGTGAACCGCGGCGGGCCGGCATGGCGCACGCTCGGCATCGAGCCGACGGACGACACTCGCGCGATCCGCCGCGCCTATGCGGCGAAGCTCAAGGCGATCGATGTCGATCGTGACCCTCAGGCCTTCATCGCGCTGCGCGAAGCGTTCGAGCAGGCGCAGAGCGAAGCGCAGTGGCTACGATATGAGCAGGAGGAGGACGAAGAGGCCGAGGCCGAAACCGCCCAGGCCGAAGCCAGTCGTCCCGACCAAGCGCTATCCGAGCCGGAAGAGGATCCCGACGAATGGGACGATGAGCCCGGCATCGAGATCAACTTCGACGCGTGGGAACGCGATCCACTCGCCGCCGAGATCGCCTTCGCTCCACCGGCGCCCAATCCCTGGGCGCCACCTACACCGGAGGACTATGACGATCATGCCCGCGCTCTGGCCGGGCTGTTGCTCGGCGAGCATGCGGAGCAATGGCCGAGCCCGGAAGAGACCGAGGCGATGCTCGCCCACTGGCAGCGCATCACCCGCGACCCGCGCATGCAGGAAATGTCCTTCTATGCCGACGCGGAGAACTGGTTCGCCGACCTGATCGCCCGCACCGTCCCCTTCTCGGATCCGCTCGTTGCATCGGTGGCCGACCATTTCGGCTGGATGAGTGCCGCCGGCGAGATCAGCCAGTCGCCCGCGATCGCCTATGTCGTGCGCCGCCGCCAGTCGCTCGACTTCTTCGATGCGGTCCGCGCGCCATCGCATCCACTCCACGCGGCATGGCGCGAACTGACCAGGCCAGCACACGAGAAGTCCCGTCGCGGCTGGGTGCGCGGCAGGAAGGTCCGCGAGTTGCTCGCCACGGTCCGCACCCATTATCCAGAGCTGGAGGCCAATTTCGACTCCTATCGCGTCGAAATGTGGGAGCCGACATCCCGCAGCGGCGGCTGGAACTGGACCGGCATGATCGTCGTCTGGATCCTGATCTCGCTGCTCCACTTCGCCAACAGCCAGTGCAAGGAACAGAACCGCTTCGCCCCGATCCCCGGCGTCGAGGCGCCGGTGATTCCCGAGACGCTGGGCAACGAGCGGGTCGATATCGATCGCGCACTCGAGGCGCTGTACGAACGCAATCTCGACATTGCGACGATCGAGGACAAGAACCCCGAACTCTATGTCGCGCTGATGACGTACTGGAAGGATTCCTTCCTGCGGAAGGACAGCTGGGTCAACTTCACCAACGGCATGATCCCGTTGCTGAACGCGCGCGTCCAGGCGGGCATTCCCGGCGCGCCCCTGCCGCTGCTGCGCGACTATCACCGCCTCGCGCTCGACCGCGCCCTGGCGCTGCGCGCCGTCAGCCCCGACGTCTGCGCCAATTATTTCGCCGGCAAGGACTATGACGGCAGCAAGCTTCCCAAGAACCTGGCGGAACGCAACCGTGCGATCATGGCGCGGATACTCCTCGCCACCCGTGCCGGGCCCGACGGCAAATCGACGCCGTCGCCGGAGCCCTCAGCCGGCCAGACCAAGACGTTCAACGTCCCGGGCTTCATCATGGAGAAGGCATCCACCCGCGCGGGGATGACGCGCGAGCAGCTTGGCCAGGCGATGCGGTACCAGGGCAGCAACGCGCAGCAATGCAACGGGCGCATCGCCTTCATGCAGACCGTGCTGGCAGAGCCCGACGACAAGGTCGGCAAGCTGTTGCGCACGCTGTAAATGGGCGAGGGTTATTCCTCGCCCATCCGCAGCGCGGCGATAAAGGCTTCCTGCGGGATCTGCACCGAGCCGTACTCGCGCATCCGCTTCTTGCCTTCCTTCTGCTTTTCCAGAAGCTTGCGCTTACGCGTGATGTCGCCACCATAGCATTTGGCGGTAACGTCCTTGCGCAGCGCCGCGATCGTCTCGCGGGCGACCACCTTGCCGCCGATCGCCGCCTGGATCGGGATCTTGAACAGATGGCGCGGGATCAGGTCCTTGAGCCGCTCGCACATGCCGCGGCCGCGCGTCTCGGCGGTCGAGCGGTGGACGATCATGCTCAGCGCATCGACCGGCTCGTTGTTGACGAGGATGCTCATCTTGACGAGGTCGCCGGCGCGGTGGCCGATCTGCTCATAGTCGAAGCTCGCATAGCCGCGGCTGATCGACTTGAGGCGGTCGTAGAAATCGAACACCACTTCGTTGAGCGGCAGTTCATAGGTCACCTGGGCGCGGCCGCCGACATAGGTGAGGTTCTTCTGGATGCCGCGGCGATCCTGGCAGAGCTTGAGGATCGGGCCGAGATACTCGTCGGGCACGTAGATCACCGCGTTGATCCACGGCTCCTCGATCTCAGCGATCCGGTTGGGATCGGGCATGTCGGCCGGGTTGTGCAGCTCGATCTCGCGCGCTTCCGCCTCACCCGCCGCCTTGGTCAGCTTGAGCTTGTAGACCACCGACGGGGCGGTGGTGATCAGGTCGAGGTCGTACTCGCGGCTCAGGCGCTCCTGGATGATCTCCAGGTGGAGCAGGCCGAGGAAGCCGCAGCGGAAACCGAAACCGAGCGCCGCCGAGGTCTCCATCTCGAAGCTGAACGAAGCGTCGTTCAGGCGCAGCTTGGAGATGCTCTCACGCAGTTTCTCGAAGTCGTTGGCATCGACCGGGAACAGGCCGCAGAACACCACCGGCTGGACTTCCTTGAAGCCCGGCAGCGCTTCGGCGGCGGGCTTCTTGGCGTCGGTCAGCGTGTCGCCGACGCGCGCCTGGGCGACTTCCTTGATCTGCGCGGTGATGAAGCCGATCTCGCCCGGGCCGAGATCCGGCAGGTTCTCGATCTTCGGGCGGAAGCAGCCGACGCGGTCGATAAGGTGCATCGTGCCGGTCTGCATGAACTTGACCTGCTGGCCCTTCTTCAGCGTGCCGTCGATCACGCGGACGAGGATGACGACGCCGAGATACGGATCGTACCAGCTATCGACCAGCATCGCCTTGAGCGGCGCATTCGGATCGCCCTTCGGCGCCGGGATGCGCTCGACAACGGCGTCGAGGATCTCGTCGATGCCGATGCCGGCCTTGGCGCTGGCGAGCACCGCGTTCGACGCGTCGAGGCCGATGATCTCCTCGATCTCGTTCTTCACCTTCTCGGGCTCGGCCGAGGGGAGATCGATCTTGTTGATGACCGGGATGATCTCGTGATCATGCTCGATCGACTGGTAGACGTTCGCGAGCGTCTGCGCTTCCACGCCCTGCGCCGCGTCCACCACCAGCAGCGCGCCTTCGCAGGCGGCCAGGCTGCGGCTCACTTCATAGGCGAAGTCGACGTGACCCGGCGTGTCCATCAGGTTGAGGACATGGCCCTTCCACTCCAGGCGCACGGTCTGCGCCTTGATCGTGATGCCCCGCTCCTTCTCGATGTCCATGTTGTCGAGGACCTGCGCGGACATCTCGCGCTCGGAGAGCCCGCCGGTGCGCTGGATCAGACGATCGGCCAGGGTCGACTTGCCGTGGTCGATATGCGCGATGATCGAAAAGTTGCGGATCTTGGAAAGTTCGGTTGCCATGATGTTGCGCGCGTTAGCAGGCGCGGGCCAGCGCCGGAAGTCCCGCGCGAAATACAAAATAGAAGGGCCCCGGGGGGGAGGGCGCCCCCCGGGCCGCCGGGCGGGGCG
>NZ_JASATQ010000051.1:0-36543 GCF_038440415.1 Sphingomonas sp. OTU376
CGGCGCGGCCCCGCGCCGTGGATGGCGAGCTCTATCTCCAGTATCGCAAGACCGAGGCGTTCGGCTTCGACGATGGCCGGCTGAAGACCGCGTCGTTCGATACCCAGTCGGGCTTCGGCCTGCGCGCGGTGTCGGGCGAGACCACGGCCTTTGCGCACGCCAACGAGATCACGCCCGCCGCGATCCGCCGCGCGGCGGAGACGATGGCGCTGATCGAGCCGGGCAAGGCCGGCAAGGCGCCGCCGCCCCAGGGCAATAACCGCCATCTCTACACGCATCAGGATCCGCTCGATCTGGTGCCCTTCGCCGACAAGGTGAACCTCTGCCAGTCGATCGACGCGGCGGCGCGGGCGCGCGATCCGCGGGTGCAGCAGGTCTCGGTCGGGCTCACCGGTTCGTGGAGCGTGGTCGAGATCGTCCGGCCGGACGGCTTCATCGCCACCGATATCCGTCCGCTGGTGCGGCTCAATGTGAGCATCGTGGTCGAACAGAATGGCCGGCGCGAGACGGGCAGCTTCGGGCTGGGCGGGCGCACGCTCTACGACAACCTCTTCCAGCCGGAGACCTGGAACCGCGCGATCGACGAGGCGCTGGCCCAGGCGCTGGTCAATCTCGACGCGGTCGATGCGCCGGCGGGCGACATGACCGTGCTGTGCGGTCCGGGCTGGCCGGGCGTGCTGCTGCACGAGGCGGTCGGGCACGGGCTCGAGGGCGATTTCAACCGCAAGGGCACCTCCGCCTTTTCGGGACGGATCGGCGAGCGGGTTGCGGCGCCGGGCGTGACGGTGGTCGATGACGGTTCGCTGACGGATCGTCGCGGTTCGCTGTCGATCGACGACGAGGGCACGCCGACGCGCGAGACGATCCTGATCGAGGACGGCATCCTCAAAGGCTATATGCAGGACCGTTTGAACGCGCGTTTGATGGGGGTTTCGCCCACCGGCAACGGGCGTCGTGAATCCTTCCAGCACGCCCCGATGCCCCGCATGACGAACACGTTCATGAAGGGCGGCAAGGACGATCCCGCCGAGCTGCTGAGCCGCGTGAAGAAGGGCATCTTCGCCAAGTCGTTCGGTGGCGGGCAGGTCGATATCGTCTCGGGGAAGTTCGTCTTCTCCTGCACCGAGGCCTATCTGATCGAGAACGGCAAGCTCGGCGCGCCGATCAAGGGCGCGACGCTGATCGGCGACGGGCCGACGGTGCTCAACAAGGTCACCGGCATCGGCAACGATTTCGCGCTCGATGAAGGCGTCGGCATGTGCGGCAAGGGCGGGCAGAGCGTTCCGGCCGGTGTCGGCCAGCCGACGCTGCTGGTGGACGGGCTGACGGTGGGCGGCACCGCGGCGTGATCCGGGCCGGGCGTCGCCTCCACGCGGCGCTCGTCACCTGGCCGGATGCGCGTGGCTGGCGTGCAGTGGGGCGGGAGTTGCTCTGGGGGCTGCCCCTCATCGCACTGCTCGCCTTCGCCACCGGCCTCGCCCATTTCGATCCGATGCCCTTCGGCCTTCCTTGGCTGGGCGTCTTCTTCACCCTGATGCTGGTTCCGGCATTGGGCGAGGAGCTGGTTTTCCGCGGCCTGATCGTCCCGCCGCCGGATCGCCCTTTCCCGCTATGGCAGGCGGCACTGGCGGTCGGCATGTTCGTCCTCTGGCACCCCTTCCAGGCACTGACCTTCGGCCCGCCCTGGTCGGCGATATTCCTCGACTGGCGCTTCCTGATGATCGTCGCGGTGCTCGGCGCTCTGCTCGTGCGCCTCTACCGCGGGACCGGCAGCATCTGGCCCTGCGTCTGCGCGCATTGGCTTATCGTCGCGGGGTGGAAGCTGTTGTTCGCCGGGCCGATCGGATAGGAAAAGGGCATGAACCAGGCGCTTCCCGAACTCGACTGGACCAGCTGGCGCGGTACCGCGCAGCACCTTCACCTGATCACCCAGATCATCGGCAAGGTCCGCCTCGCGCATACCCCCTGGCTCAACCATAGCTGGCATGTCGTGCTTTATCCGATGGCCTGGGGTCTGACGACCGGGCCGATCCCGTGCGACGATGCCACGCTGCAGCTCGATCTCGACCTGCTCGAAAGCGAGCTCCGGCTTACGACTGACAGCGGCGGCGAGGCGAGCATCCCGCTCGGGCCCGGAAGCGTCGCCGATTTCCACGCCGCGCTGGTCGCCGCGCTGGCCGCGCTGGGCACGCCGGTGGCGTTCAATGGCGTCCCGAGCGAAGTCCCCGATCCGGTGCCCTTTGTCGAGGACACCGCGGAGCGCCCCTGGGATGGCGGAGCGGTGCGCGACTTCCACCGGGCGCTGCTCTGGATCGACCGGGTCTTCCGGCAGTTCCGCACCGGTTTCCTCGGCAAGGCCAGCCCGGTCCATTTCTTCTGGGGCAGCTTCGACCTCGCGGTCACCCGCTTCTCGGGCCGCACCGCGCCGAAGCACCCGGGCGGATTCCTCGGCCTGCCCGATGCGGTGACCTGCGAAGCCTATAGCCATGAGGAAGCCAGCGCCGGTTTCTGGCCGGGGAGCGACGCGTTTCCGAAACCGGCCTTCTACGCCTATGGCTATCCGGCGCCCGAGGGTTATGCCGATGCCGAAGTGCCGGCCCCGGCCTATTTCGACACCGGCCTCGGTGAATGGCTGCTCGACTATGACGCCGTCCGTACCGCGGAGGACCCGCGTGCGATGCTGCTCGGCTTTCTCCAGTCGACCTATGATGCCGCGGCCGATCTCGGCAAATGGGATCGTGCGCATCTGGAGTGCTCGCCGGGTGTTCCCCGCAAACCGCGGATCGTCTAGAAACGCGGCATGGCCGAGTTCTTCGATGCGCTCACCGACGATCACTGCGCCTTCATCGCGCGCCAGCCGATGTTCTTCGTCGCGACGGCGGCGCCTGAAAGCCGGGTGAACCTCAGCCCCAAGGGCATGGACTGTTTCCGCGTGCTGGGACCCAACCGCGTCGCCTATCTCGACGTTGCCGGCTCGGGCAACGAGACGCATGCGCACCTGATCGCCGATGGCCGCATCACCATCATGTTCTGCGCCTTTGACAGTCCCGCGCTGATCCTGCGCCTCTATGGCCATGGCAAGCCCGTGCTGCCCCAGGATCCGGAATGGGCCGAGCTGGCCGCGCATTTCGCGCTGTTGCCCGGTACCCGCCAGATCTTCGATGTCAGCGTGGACAGCGCGCAGAGCAGCTGCGGCTGGGCAGTGCCGCACATGACGTTCGATCGGGAGCGCGAGACGCTCAGCAGATATCATGTCAAGCACGGCGCCTCGGCGCGCTTCGCCAAATATGCGGTGCGCACCCACAGCATCGACGGCCTGCCGGTACGCAATCCCAGCGAGGAACCCGTCTGATGGCGCTTGTCGAGATCGGCCGGTTCGACCGGCAGGAAGCTTTCATCGTCCAGGGCCGGCTGGAGGACGAGGACATCCCCAGCTTCGTGTTCGATGCCGGCACCAGCATCGCAGATGGCTCGTACCTGCTGATCCCGGTTCGGGTGATGGTCGACGACGAGGATGTCGAGCGCGCCCGCGCGATTCTGGACGCCGCAGTCTAGCCGAGCAGCAGTGCCGTCGCCTTCTTGGCGATCCGGATCAGCTCCTCGCGCGGCGTGCCGGCGCGGGCGCGGGTGCTCAGCGAATGGATCACCGAGGAGGCGATCTGCGCATCGCCCAGCGGATCCGCGCTGCCGGCCTGCGCCATCAGCTTCTCGATCCAGCCATCCTGCAATGCGACAAACGCCGCCAGGGCCGCGCGGATGTCCGGATCGGTCACCGCCTCGGTCGCGGCGGTATTCACCGCGATGCAGCCCGAGGGGCCGTCCTCGCCGGTCAGGAACCCTTCGATCGCGCCAATGAACAGTGCCTTGAGCATCTTCTCGGGCGGATAGGCCGCTTCATGGAGCGCCCGGAAGGTCGCGTCGACGCTGGCATGGGTGCGCGCCAGGCCGGCGAGATACAGCGCCTTCTTGTCGCCGAAGGTGGCGTAGAGGCTCGGCCGGTTCACTCCCGTCGCCTCGGCCAGGTCGTCGAGCGATGTGTTCGAATAGCCGAGCGTGCGGAAGCGCTGGAGCGCGGCGCGCAGCACCGCTTCCTCGTCGAACTTGCGCGGCCTTCCACGGCCCCGGCTGGCTATTTTTGTATCGGTTCGCATTAAATTCCTTGACCCGATTATTTTTGTGCGAGATCGTACAAAAATACAAGGGAGACTCGTCATGAAGCTCTATTTCAGCCCTTTCGCCTGTTCGCTGGCGGCGCGCATCGCGCTGGAAGAAGCCGGGCTCGACGCCGATTATGTCCAGGTGCCCCGGGATTTGCGCCTGGCCGATGGCAGGGACTTCACCGAGATTTCGCCGATGGGCTATGTTCCGGCGATCGAGACCGGCACCGGTTTCGTCCTCACCGAAGGGCCGGCGGTGCTCACCTATATCGCCGAGCTGGCGCCCGAGGGTGCGCTCAGCTTCACCGGCTTTTCCGACGCACATTACCGGATGCTCGCCTGGCTGAACTTCGTCAGCACCGAGCTGCACAAGGCGGTGTACATGCCGATCCTTGGCAAGGGCTATTCGGAAGCCGAGCAGGCAGCAGCGCGCGCGCGCCACGCCCGGCCCTTCACCGTGCTGTCGAAGCATCTGGAGGGCCGCGAATTCCTCCAGGATCGCTTCACCGTCGCCGATGCCTATCTGGTCGCGGTGCTCAACTGGTCGGAGTTCAGCAAGGTGCCGCTCGCCGACTGGCCGGTGCTTGCCGCCTATCGCGAGCGGCTGCGCGCCCGGCCCGCGGTCGCCCGGGCGATGGCTGCCGAATGGCAGCTGCTCAAGGCCGCCTGACACCCTTCCGCGCTCCGGGCGTGGCCGCATCGCGGTCGCTCCCACCACACCTGCCCCTTCCGTCTCGTGCGGGAGGGGCATTTTTGTTGGAATCGGGCGAATCGCTGGGTTAGGCCTGTGTCATGCCCGCAACGATCAACTGCGACGTGGCGATTGTCGGCGGGGGACTTGCCGGCGGCCTGATCGCGCTCGCGCTGCGCCGGCGGCGGCCCGATGTCGATGTCCGCATCGTCGAGGGCAGCAGCCGGATCGGGGGCAACCATCTCTGGTCCTTCTTCGCCAGCGATGTCGCGCCGGCCGATCGCTGGCTGACCGCGCCGCTGATCTGCCATGGCTGGCGCAGCTATGACGTCGCCTTTCCCGCGGTCTCGCGGACGCTGCGCACCGGCTATTATTCGATCGAATCGCGCCGGTTCGACCAGGTCGTCCGCGGCGATCTGCCTGAGCAGGCGGCGATGACCCGGCGCGACGTCGCCGAAGTCACGCCCACCGCCGTCCTCCTCGCCGATGGCGACCGGATCGAGGCGAAAGGGGTGATCGATTGCCGTGGCCCCGGCGATCTCTCGATGCTCCATTGCGGCTGGCAGAAATTCTACGGCCGCGAGCTGGAATTGCGCGGCGAGCATCATCTCGAGCGCCCGGTGGTGATGGACGCGACGGTCGAGCAGCTCGATGGCTATCGCTTCCTCTACGCCTTGCCCTTCTCGACTACCGGTGTCTTCGCCGAGGATACCTATTACAGCGACACGCCCGATCTCGATCCTGTGCTGCTCGGCAGCCGGCTTGATGCCTATGCGGAGGGGCGCGGCTGGAAGGTCGATCGTATCGTCCGGGAGGAAGGCGGCGTGCTGCCGGTGGTGATGGGCGGCAGTTTCGAGGCGTATTGGCGTGCCGGCGGCGACAAGGTCGCCAAGGCGGGCAGTCGTGCCGGCCTGTTCCACCCGCTGACCAGCTATACGCTGCCCGATGCGGTGCGCACCGCCACGCTGGTAGCCGCCGCCAGCGATCTCGGCGGCGCTGCGCTGCACAATCTTCTTCATGATTTCGCGCGATCGACGTGGCGCCGCCGCCATTTCTACCGCATGCTGGCCGCCATGTTGTTCAAGGCCGCCGAACCCGAGGAGCGTTACCGCGTGCTGCAGCGCTTCTATCGTCTCGATCCCCAGCTGATCGGCCGCTTCTATGCCGGCCATTCGACCCTGCTCGACCGGCTGCGCATCGTCTCGGGCAAACCGCCGGTGCCGGTCGGCCGCGCGCTGTCGGCGATCCGGGAATCGTACCGGTGAAGCGCGCCGCGGTGGTGGGTGCCGGGCTCGGCGGGCTGGCCCTGGCGATCCGACTGCAATCGGCGGGTGTCGAGACCGTGGTGCTGGAAGCGCGCGACAAGCCCGGTGGTCGCGCCTATTTCTGGGAGCGCGACGGCTTCACCTTCGATGCGGGGCCCACTGTCATCACCGCGCCGGAAGTGCTGGAGGAGCTCTGGCAGCTCTCCGGTCGCCGCATGGCCGATGACGTCAGGCTCATGCCGGTCACGCCCTTCTACCGGCTGTTCTGGCCCGATGGCACGCGCTTCGACTATTCCAGCGACGATCATGCGCTTGCCGCCGAGATCGCCCGGCTCGAGCCGCAGGATGTCGCCGGCTATGGCCGTTTCCTCGAATATTCCGCCGGCGTGTACGAGGAAGGCTATGTGAAGCTCGGCCATGTCGCGTTCCAGGACTTCATGTCGATGGTCCGCGCCGCGCCCGCGCTCGCCAAATACGGCGCCTGGCGGTCGGTCTACGCCAAGGTCGCGAGCTTCATCCGCAACGAGAAGCTGCGCCAGGCATTTTCCTTCCACACGCTGCTCGTCGGCGGCAATCCGATGACTGCCAGCTCTATCTACGCGCTGATCCACCAGCTGGAGCGCAAGAGCGGGGTCTGGTGGGCCGAAGGCGGTACCAATCAGCTGGTCGCCGCGATGGTTCGCCATTTCGAACGGCTTGGCGGCACGATCCGGCTCGGCGATCCGGTCGCGCGAATCGAGACGCTCGGCGATCTCGTCACCGGGGTGCGGACGATGAGCGGCTATGAGCTGCAGGTCGATGCCGTGGCCTGCAACGCGGATGTGGTCCACAGCTATCGCGACCTGCTCAAGGGCTCGCGTTCCAGCCAGCGCGCGGCGCAGCGCCTGCAGCGCAAGCGCTTCTCGCCTTCGCTGTTCGTCGTCCATTTCGGGGTGCGCGGGACCTTTCCGGACATCCCGCACCACTCGATCCTGTTCGGCCCGCGCTACCAGGGGCTGCTCGAGGACATTTTCGAGCATGGCGTGCTGAGCGAGGACTTTTCGCTCTATCTCCATCATCCCAGCGCCAGCGATCCGGCGATGGCGCCGGAGGGGCATGCGACCTTCTACGCACTCGCTCCGGTGCCCCATCTCGGCAAGTTCCCGGCCAATTGGGACGAGATCGCCCCGATCCTCGAGGAGCGCATCCTCGCTGAGATCCAGCGTCGGCTGATCCCCGACCTCAAGGATCGGATCGTGACGAAGTTCAGCTACGCGCCTCCCGATTTCCGCGACGATCTCGGTGCGCATATGGGCTCGGCCTTCAGCCTCGAGCCGATCCTTACCCAGAGCGCCTGGTTCCGCACCCACAATCGCGACGATGCGATCCACAACCTCTTCTTCGTCGGCGCCGGTACCCATCCGGGCGCGGGCATCCCCGGCGTGGTCGGCAGTGCCAAGGCAACCGCGGCGCTGATGCTTGGGGACGGCAAGTGATCGACTTGCCCCGAAGCGCGTTCTGGCCGAATGCGGGGCGATCCATGGCTTTCGGAAAGACCAGAATATGAAGCGCGTCGCAGTCTATTGCGGTTCGGCCAGCCCGGCCGATCCCGTCTATATCGAGGCCGCGCGCCATGTCGGGCGCACGCTGGCGGAGCGGAACATCGGCATCGTCTATGGCGGCGGCAAGCTCGGCCTGATGGGCGCGGTGGCGGATTCGGCGCTGGAGGCGGGCGGTGAAGTGATCGGCGTGATCCCCGAGCTGCTGGTCAATGCCGAAGTCGCGCATCGCGGTTGCACCGAGCTGCACGTCGTCGCTACCATGCACGAGCGCAAGGCGCGCTTCACCGACATCGCCGACGGTTTCATCAACCTGCCCGGCGGCACCGGCACGATGGACGAGCTGTGGGAAGCGCTCAGCTGGGCGCAGCTCGGCTATCACACCGATCCGGTCGGCCTGCTCAACATCGCCGGCTATTATGACAAGCTCGTCGAGTTTTGGGAGCATATGGGCCAGGTCGGCTTCGTCCGCCCGCAGCATCAGAACATGCTGATCGTTGACAGCACGCTCGAAGGGCTGCTCGACAAGATGGTCGCGGCCAAGCCGGTCGAGACGATCGTGCAGATGCGACGCGGCGATCTGTGAGTTCCACGCTTCCTTCGCGTGCCGCGCTCGTCGCGACCGCGCAGGAATCGATCGCGCGCGGTTCGGGCAGCTTCTCGGCCGCCAGCCGGCTGTTCGACCGCAGGACGCGTGAGCGCGCCTGGCTGCTCTATGCCTGGTGCCGCGCCTGTGACGATCTTGCCGACGGCCAGGATCATGGCCACGGCGCCAGCGAAAGCGACAGGCAGGCGGGGCTCGCCCGCATCCGCCTGCTCACGCAAGCGGCGCTGGATGGACAGTGGATCGGTGATCCGGCGTTCGACGCACTGCGCATCGTCGTGGCCGAGGCCGGCATCCCGCACCGTTTCGTCTGGGACCTGGTAGAGGGCTTCGCGCTCGACGCCGACGAGTGGCATCCCCGGCACGAGGTGGATCTCTATCGCTATTGCTATCATGTCGCGGGCTCGGTCGGCTGCATGATGGCGATCATCATGGGCGTGTCGCCCGACGACGACGCGACACTTGATCGCGCCTGTGATCTCGGCATCGCCTTCCAGCTCGCCAATATCGCCCGCGATATCGAGGCGGACGACCGGATCGCGCGCTGCTATCTGCCCGATGACTGGCTGGTCGAGATGGATATCCCGCCCGGCCAGCACATGAAGCCGCCCTTCCGCCAGCGCCTTGCCGTGTTGGCCGGGCGGCTGGCGCGGGGAGCGGAGGACTATGCCGCGAGCGCCCGTGTCGGCACCCCGAAGCTCGGCTTTCGCTCGGCCTGGGCGGTGCTCGCCGCGACCGGCATCTATGGCGCGATTGCCGAGAAGGTTGCCGCACGCGGTGAACATGCATGGGATCACCGGGTCTCCACGTCGGGCTTCGAGAAGCTCGGCTGGATCGCCCGGTCCTGGTGGCAGGCGCTGCGCCGCCGGGATCTCTATCCCGCTGCACCGCGCGATCCCGATCTCTGGACCCGCCCGCGTCCCGATTGAACGCGGCCGCCGCCGGCTTGGTCGCGGGACGGAAGACGAACGCCCGCGGATGGGGAACCCGCTCGCCATGCGTATCCTCCTTTTCCCGCTCGCTTGCCTGGCGCTTGTCGCTGCGCAGGATGCGCCCCAGGGTGCTTCCGAACTGGCTGGGCAATGGGATCAGACGTCCACGCGCACCCAGCTGGTGCGCGTGCCGGTGCTCCGCGATCGGCCGACTGCTTCGCTTGCCGGCCGCGGCATGGTCACCGGGCGGGGGCCGGTGACCAGCACCGTGCTGCGCGACGAGGAAGTGCCGATGCAGGTCCATTATATGGTCAGCCTGCGCATCCAGCCCGATGGCCGCTTCAAATGGCTGACCGAGAAGCGCCGCACCGCTTCGCCGACCAATGACTGCGAGATCCGCGAAGGCACGCGCCGCGACGGCATGGCCAGCTATGCCGATGGCCGGCTGGTGCTGAAGAGCGAGTCCGTCCGGGCGCTCAGCCTCGATTGCGACGGCACGGGCGATGAGACGCGCGAACCCGGGCGTGTCGACGTCTATGCGGTGCGCCGCCAGGGCAATATGCTGGTCCTCCAGTCCGCAGACGGAGAAGTCTGGCAGCTCCAGCGGGCCGGAGGCTAGGCCGGCCGCGCGATTCCGGAGACGATGGCGCCTGCGAGCAGCGGTGCCGCAACTGCTGCGAACTGCATCCAGAGCGGATGGGGCGCGATCAGGCTCTGGATCAGCGCGAAGCCGATCGCCAGCAGCGCGACGATCCAGCCGCTTGCTGGGGTGCCGGCGATCCGCACCGCCGCCACGCCGCCTGCCAGCGCGCCGAGCGCCCAGCTGCCGACGGTGATCGTCTGCGGAGATGGGTTCATGCCAGGCATGAAATCCTCGGGGATCGCATAATGCATCCCGATCCAGCGCAGGCCCAGGATCACCCCAATCCCCACGGCAAGTCCCACCACGACACCAAGCAGCTGCTTCATTCCGTTTCCCCCGAAACAGTTTCGCATCTGCAACATAAATGAAACGGGAAGGTGGTGCTAGCGGCCTTTGCCGTCCAGTTTCGGGGCGCCCTGGCGTGCCATTTCCGGCGTCTGGCGCTGGCAGGCGCCGGCGATTACCGGGTAATCGAGGTCGGTATTGCGGCGCAAAGCATCGGCCACCGCCTCCTGGCAACGCGCAAAGCTGGTGTAGCGCGCGGGCTCGATCCGCGCC
This sequence comes from Sphingomonas sp. OTU376, assembly GCF_038440415.1. Classification (NCBI taxonomy): domain Bacteria; kingdom Pseudomonadati; phylum Pseudomonadota; class Alphaproteobacteria; order Sphingomonadales; family Sphingomonadaceae; genus Sphingomonas; species Sphingomonas sp. OTU376. The sequence continues at coordinate 10,389 of NZ_JASATQ010000051.1, forward strand.
TGCCGGCAGTCGAGATTGTCGTCGCTGCAACCCATGATCGCGAGCAGATAGAAGACCTGGTCCATCGCCGCCTCCTTCAAAGGTTAACAACGGCTCGCGCGTCCAACCGTTGCATCGCGGCGCCGAGCGCCCCAAATCACGCGTGATGGCTTCCAATTCCGATGCACCCGCCGGCGAGCGCCCGATGCTCGCCACGCTGCGGCGTTTCCTTCCCTATCTCTGGCCCAGGAACGCGGCCGGTCTGCGCGTGCGCATCGTCATCGCGCTCGGGCTCGTCGTCATCTCCAAGCTGGTCCAGGTCTATGGCGCGCCCTTCGCGCTGCAGGGGGCGATCGACCGGATGGCGGGCGGGTCACGCGACGCGGTTTGGCTCGTGGTGGCGCTGGTCACCGGCTATGCGCTCGCCCGTTTCGGCACGGTGCTGTTCGACAATCTCCGCAACGCGGTGTTCGAGAAGGTGGGGCAGGATGCCACGCGCCGCCTCGCTGCCGATGTGTTCCGGCATCTGCACCAGCTGAGTCTGCGCTTCCATCTCGAGCGGCGCACCGGCGCGATCACCAAGGTGGTCGAGCGCGGCACCAAGAGCATCGACACGATGCTCTATTTCCTCCTGTTCAACATCGCCCCGACGATCCTCGAACTCGCGCTCGTGGTCGGCATCTTCTGGACGCGCTACGGCGTGTGGCTGGTCGCGGGCACCATGGCGATGGTCGTGCTCTACATTGCCTTCACCCGCTGGGTGACCGATTGGCGCTCGAAGCTGCGCGAGAAGATGAACGATCTCGATACCGGCGCGGTCGCCCATGCCGTCGATTCGCTGCTCAACTTCGAGACGGTGAAGTATTTCAACGCCGAGGAGCGCGAGGCGCGGCGCTATGAGAATGCCGTCACCGCCTATGCCCGCGCGGCGACCACCAGCGAGAACAGTCTGGCCTGGCTCAATATCGGTCAGGCGCTGATCACCAACACCATGCTCGGCGCGGGCATGGCGCTGGTCGTCTTCGGCTGGTCCTCGGGCAAGTTCACCGCGGGCGACGTGGTGCTGGTCTCGACGCTGCTCAGCCAGCTCTTCCGCCCGCTCGACATGCTGGGCTGGGTCTATCGCACGATCCGCCAGGGTGTGATCGACATGGGATCGATGTTCGACCTGCTCGACAGCGCCGCCGAGGTGAAGGACGCGCCGAACGCGGTGCCGCTCGCCATCGCCAGCGGCCATGTCCGCTTCGAAGGCGTGCATTTCGGCTATGATCCGGACCGCGAGATCCTGAAGGGCGTCGATCTCGACATTCCGGCCGGCGCCACCGTTGCGGTGGTCGGCCCCTCGGGCGCCGGCAAGTCGACGCTCGCACGGCTGATGTACCGCTTCTATGACGTCACCGGCGGCCGCATCACCATCGATGGGCAGGATATCCGCGACGTGACTCAGTCGTCGCTGCGCGGTGCGATCGGCATCGTCCCGCAGGACACGGTGCTGTTCAACGATACGATCGGCTACAACATCGCCTATGGCCGCGAGGGGGCGACTCCCGACGAAATCGCCGCCGCTGCGCGCGGTGCCGCGATCGCCGGCTTCATCCAGTCGCTGCCCGACGGTTTCGAGACGCGGGTCGGTGAACGCGGGCTCAAGCTTTCCGGCGGCGAGAAGCAGCGCGTCGCCATTGCACGCACGCTGGTGAAGAACCCGCCGATCCTGATCCTCGACGAAGCGACCAGCGCACTCGACAGCCGTACCGAGGCGGATATCCAGGCGACGCTCGAGGCGATCGAGCATGGCCGCACCACCATCGTCATCGCGCACCGGCTTTCCACGGTCGTACATGCCGACCGGATCATCGTGCTCGAGGCAGGCCGGGTGGCCGAGCAGGGCACGCATGCCCAGCTCTTGCGCAAAAACGGTCTCTATGCCGAAATGTGGGCGCGGCAGGCGCAGGAGCGTGAGGCCGAGGGCGGAGAGGAAGTCCCCGCCGAATAGGAGGGGCGATGATCTGGTTCCTGGTTGCGCTGGCGGTGGTGATCGCTGCGCTCGTTCTCTGGTCCGGCTATGTCGCGCGCGGGGTCGAGCGCTGGGTGCCGATGGACGGCCGCCAGGTCGAAGTGCCCGGCGTGCGGATGCATGTCGTCGAGATGGGCCCGGCCGATGCCCCGGTGATCGTGATGATCCACGGCATCATGAGCCAGCTGCGCGTCTTCACCTATGCGCTCGCCGGCCGCCTCGCCGCCGATCACCACGTCATCGTGATGGATCGTCCGGGCTGGGGCTATTCCACGCTCACCGGCCCGCGCCTCGACCTGAACGCACAGGCCGATGCCGTCGCCGCGGCGATCGCGAAGCTCGGGCTGGAAAAGCCCTTGCTGGTCGGTCATTCGATGGGCGGTGCGGTCAGCCTGGCGCTGGCGCTGCGCCATCCGCAGGCGGTGCGCGGCCTAGGCCTGATCGCCCCGCTCACCCAGCCAATCGACGAAGCACCCGCGCCGCTCAAGGGCCTGGTGATACCTGCGCCGCTTCGCCCGCTGATCGCCTGGACGATCGCGGTGCCGCTCTCAATGCGCACCGGCAAGGCCAAGACGACGGCCGTCTTCGCTCCCGATTCGCTGCCCGAGGATTTCCCGGTCAAGGCCGGCGGCGCGCTCGCCATCCGCCCGGCGAGCTTCCAGATGGGTTGTTTCGAGATCGATCATGCACCCGGGGCAATGCAGGTCCAGGCGCCGCGCTATGGCGAAATCGCGATTCCGGTCTCGATCCTTTACGGCCGGCAGGACGCGCTGCTCGATCCCGAGTTGCACGGCCGCAAGACCGCGTCGGATGTCCAGAACGGTACGGTCGCGCTGCTCGACGGCGGCCATATGCTCCCGGTGACGCATGTCGACGCAACCGAAGCCTGGCTGCGCGGGCTCTAGCTGCTGCCGATCTCCGCCGGCTGGGTGGTCCAGCCCAGTCGCGGGATGGTGATCGAGCGCTTGCCCGACAGGTCGGTGCGCGTCACGAACAGCTCCTTGCTCTCGATATATTGGAGCAGGCGGCGGACGCGGCCGAGCGAGCTGGTGCCATAGGTCGCCGCGATCTCCGTGTCGCTCGGGCACGGTGCGCCCTCGCGCGCGGCACGCGCCACCAGCAGGAACGGGCCGAGCATGTCGTCGGGCAGTGCCCGCGCCGCTTCGAGCGCCTGCGCCCAGTCGTCGTCGGGGTCGCCGTGAATGCCGGCCCGTGCCGCCGAGAGCCGGCGCACGAAGCTGGACAGATCGAGCGGCGGCCGTGCGAGCCCGACCATCCGGCAGCGGACCAGGAAGTCCTGGTACAGCACGGACGGCGAACGATAGGTGCTTTCCTCGTCGGCGGTGATGTCGCGCAGCACCTCGGCGATCTTCTGCGCCGCTTCCTCCGGATCGACGTCCGGGATTTCCTCGCGCGCCGGCGTCGAGCGGGCGAGCGCCTCGAGCAGGCGATCGCTGGCGAGCTGGGGCGGGGCGGAAGGAGCCGGGGGCGTCGGCGGCGTCCATTCGGGCTCGGCGGGCGCCAGCAGCAGGTCCTTGAGCTCGGCGGAGGGGGCCTCGGGCAGCGGAGTCAGCTTGGGGCTGCCGCTGCGCGCGCTGGTCTCGACCGGGCCGATCTGCACCGAGATCGGCCGGCGCGATACCGCGGGGCCAAGCGCCAGGAAATGCCCGCGGGCCAGGTCGCGGATCGCCTCGGCCTGGCGGCGCTCCATGCCGAGCAGGTCGGCGGCGCGGGCCATGTCGATATCGAGGAAGGTGCGCCCCATCAGGAAGTTCGACGCCTCGGCCGCGACGTTCTTGGCGAGCTTGGCCAGGCGCTGGGTGGCGATCACGCCGGCAAGGCCGCGCTTGCGCCCGCGGCACATCAGGTTGGTCATCGCGCTCAACGAGGCGCGGCGCACATCCTCGGCAACCTCGCCGCCGCCCGAAGGTGCGAACAGCTGAGCCTCATCGACCACCACCAACGCCGGGTACCAATGGTCGCGCGGGGCATCGAACATCGCGTTGAGGAATGCCGCGGCGCATTTCATCTGCCCCTCGGCCTCCAGCCCCTCCAGGCTGAGTACCACCGACGCCCGATGCTCGCGGATGCGGGTGGCGAAGCGGGCGATCTCGCGCTCGCTGTAATCGGCGGCCTCGATCGAGATATGGCCATATCGGTCGCTCAGCGTGACGAAATCGCCCTCGGGATCGATGATCACCTGCTGGACATGGCCGGCGCTCTTCTCGAGCAGGCGGCGCAGCAGGTGCGATTTGCCAGACCCCGAATTGCCCTGGACGAGCAAGCGCGTCGCCAGCAGCTCCTCGAGATCCATGGCGACGGCATCACCCTTGCCGTCCTGCCCCATGTCCACGCGTACCGTCATCCCATCCGCTTTGGCGCATGGAGAGGGATGGGGGCAAGCGGCATCGGTGGAAAAGCTGTGAGCGATACGCCTGCGTCTCAATCGTCACCCCGGCCTTGAGCCGGGGGCCCGCTTCTGGCGGCGATATAGGGCAGCGGGACCCCGGGTCAGGCCCGGGGTGACGAGGTAAAGGTCAGCGCTTGAACCCCAGCAGCACATTCCCCTCGGTCGAGAGATAGTTCTTCCGGTAATCGAAGCGGCGGCAATCGGAGAAGATCAGCCAGTAATATTTCATCTGCTCTGACCACCAGTAGCCCGGGCAATGGTCCGCCTGCGCCTTGGTGGTGACATCCGCCATGGTCGCATAGCCGAACGCGGCCTTGTTCCACTGCTGCATCGCCCGGAAATGCCGGGCGACCAGCGCGCGCCATTCCTCCTTGCGGTCGAGCAGCCAGTGGTTGAACGCGGCATCGGCCAGTTCGGGGCGCAGCGCATTGGTCTTGGTGGTCGGCGTGCCCTTTTCGGCGTCATAGCCCTCGGGCAGGATGCCGAACTTCGCCTGCACCTTGTCCCAGCTGCGGGTATAGGCTTCGCCCGCCGCGGTATCGCCGCCCTGGGCGAGCAGCCCGCCATAGAAGGACGAAAGCTCGTCCTGCTCCCAGTTGATCCGCTTGCCGGTCTCGAAATCGACATCGACGAACCAGGTATCGCCGTTCAACTCGGCCTTCTGGTTCTCCAGGATCGCCGCGGTGCAGCTCTTGTACATCACCAGGAACTCGCGGTCGCCGAACAGCTGCCAGCCGTCCCACAGATATTCGTAGTAGCTGTCCGAGGGCGGGCCGATCGTCGCGCGGCGGCTCTTCCACTCGCCGGTCATGCAGTCGAACGAATCCGGCATCAGCCCGATCTCCGAGCGCCGCCCGAACAGCGCGACCATCGCCCGCTTGGCGGCCTTGTGATAGCGCTGATCGCCGGTCAGCCGGCTCAGCGTGCCGAACTCGGTGATGCAGCTGCCCACTTCGGCCGGGTTGGTGATCGGATCGCGCAGCGCCCCGGTCTTCAGGTTGATGAAGCGGTGCGGCAGCCCGATCGGCGAATGGTCGAAGCTCGGCATCAGCCGGTCGGCCAGGTCCTTCGCCCTGGCGAGCAGCAGCTTGTCGCCGCTGGCGAGATGCGCCGAGAGCAACCCGCCGACCAGCCGGATGATCGTCTCGAACACCGAGACTTCGCCGTCCACGTCGAAATCGAGATTGGCGTGGATCCAGTCCACCCCGTCCTTGAACTCGGCGTCCAGCTCCATCAGCCAAAGCGTGTCGAGCGCCTCGATCAGGCTGAGCCCGACATGCGTCCCCTTGATCGAGAAGCTCTCGGACCCGCCCGAGACCGGCATGATCTGGTCCTTGCCCCAGGCTTTCTCGCGGTAGTTCCGCCAGGCCCAGCGCATGCTCTCGCGCACTTCGCCGGCCAGCGCGCGCCAGTCCTCCTTGGCCGTGGCGGGCAGGGGAAGCAGCGCGGCGGCGCCACCGGCGATCAGGCCGCGACGGCCGATGCGAAAGCTGGACATGGCGTCAGGCTAGCGCGCGCCCGTGCCGGTGCAAACCCTGCTTGCCGGTGCCTGGCGGCTGACGGATAGTTGCGCGGAAACAGGGGGAGGACAGTGCGATGCGCGGCACGTCATGGATATTGGGCACTGCAATGATGGTGGTGGCGAGCCCCGCCGCGGCGCAGGGCGTAAAGCTTGCGATCGGCGACGAAGTCACCTTCACGCTCGACAGCGGCAAGCCGGTTGCGCCCCGGAAGGCACCGGCGATACCCACCCGGTTCGAAACTGCGGTCGGCGCGCATTTCCTGGGGCTGGAGCCGCCCAAGGCGCCTGTCACCGAAGGCCAGGCATTTCCGGAAGATCTCGAACTGCCTGCCCCGCCGGTGCCGGATGCCGGCAAGATCCGTTTCCGTTTCCTGGGCGTAGCCGGCTCCGACCATGCGATGCTGGTCATCCATAACGGCTATGCTCAGGCGCTCGTCTATCGCGCCAGGATCACCGCCCGGGGCCAGGCCGCTCCCACCGATGTCTGTCTGGTGATGCCGGGCAAGCCGAGCATCGAGCATTGGCCCTATGCGATCAGCGCGATCGAAGTGAGCGACTTCACGCTGGTCCCTTGGAAGCCCGAGGACGGAGTTCCGTGCGAATAGCCTCGACTTTCCGGGCCCTCGCCCGCTAACCGGGCGCGATGGTCCCCACCGATACGCTCCGCCGGGTCTTCGGCTTCGACGCCTTTCGCGGCGTGCAGGAGCAGGTGGTCGCCCGCGTTCTCGCCGGCGAACGCACCCTGGCGGTGATGCCTACCGGTGCGGGCAAGTCGCTCACCTATCAGCTGCCCTCGGTGATGCTGGAGGGTACCTGCGTCGTCGTCAGTCCGCTGATCGCGCTGATGCACGACCAGCTGCGCGCCGCCGAAGCGGTGGGTATCCGCGCCGCCACGCTGACCAGCGTCGACGAGAACCGCGCCGAGACGATCGAGCGGTTCCGCGCGGGCGAGCTCGACCTGCTCTATGTCGCGCCGGAGCGCGCCTCGAACGAGTATTTCCGCAACCTGCTCACCCAGGCCAAGCTCAGCCTGTTCGCGATCGACGAGGCGCATTGCGTCTCCGAATGGGGGCATGATTTCCGTCCCGATTACCGGCTGCTGCGCCCGCTGCTCGATCGCTTCCCGGAGGTGCCGCGTCTCGCGCTAACCGCGACCGCCGATGCGCATACCCGCGCCGATATCCTCGAGCAGCTCGGGCTGCCGCAGGACGGGCTGATCGTCGCCGGCTTCGACCGGCCGAACATCCGCTATGCGATCGCCCCGCGCGAGAACACCACGCGGCAGGTGATCGACCTGATCGCCGAGACGCCCGGCCCCGGCATCGTCTATGCCCAGACGCGCGCCGGGGTGGAGAAGCTCGCCGAGAAGCTCGCCGCCGAGACCGGCCGCCCGGTGCTGCCCTATCATGCCGGGCTCGATCCCGATGTCCGCCGTCGCAACCAGGCGGCGTTCGTGGCGAGCGAGGACATGGTGGTGGTCGCCACCGTCGCCTTTGGCATGGGCATCGACAAGCCGGACGTGCGCTTCGTCGCCCATGCCGGCCTGCCCAAGTCGATCGAGGCCTATTACCAGGAAACCGGCCGTGCCGGCCGCGATGGCGATCCGGCGGTGGCGCATCTCTTCTGGGGTGCCGATGATTTCGCCCGCGCCCGCCAGCGCATCGGCGAAGTCGAGCCCTCGCGCCAGGCCGGTGAGCGGGCGCGGCTGACGTCGCTCGGCGCACTGGTCGAGACCGCAACCTGCCGTCGCCGCATCCTGCTGCGCCATTTCGGCGAGGAGCCGCAGGAGAGCTGCGGCAATTGCGACAATTGCCTTAGCCCGCCCGCCGCGATCGACGCGACGGTGACCGCGCAGAAATTCCTCTCGGCGGTGTTCCGCACCGGCATGATGTTCGGGGTGGGCTATATCGAGAGCATATTGCTCGGCCAGTCGAGCGATCGCAGCATCTCCAACGGGCATGAGAGCCTGTCGGTGTTCGGTATCGTCGATGGCGAGGAAGCCGCGCTGATCAAGCCCGTCGCCCGCGCGCTGCTGCTGCGCGATGCCCTGCGCGCCAATGACCATGGCGGGCTCGAGTTCGGGCCCGAGGCCAAGGCGATTCTCAAGGGCGGCGCGACGGTCTCGTTCGTGCTGCCCCCGAAGCGCGAGCGCCGCCGGCGCGGTGGCAGCCGGGCGGGCGGGGACAATCCGGTCGGCAGCCCGCTGTTCGAGGCGCTGCGCGCCAAGCGCCGCGAGATCGCGCAGGAAACCGGGCTGCCGCCCTATGTCATCTTCCACGATTCGGTGCTGCGCGACATGGCGCTGCTCCGCCCGGAGAGCATTGCCGCGATGGGCAACATCTCGGGCGTTGGCGCGCGCAAGCTCGACGCTTATGGTGATGCTTTCCTGCAAGTGATCCGCGAGGCTGCGTGAGACTCCTCTTCGCCCTTCCGCTGTTGCTCGCCGCCTGTGCGCCCGCCGTGCCGGTCGCGACACCCGCGCCTGCGGTTTCGAGCATCGCGATGGACCGCAACAGCTGGGGCCGCCCGGTCTCGCACTGGACGATCGATGCGGCGGGGAAGGGCAGCTACACCGTGCCCGAGCCCGACGTGTTCAAAGCCGAGCGGCTGGTGACGCGCGGCTTTTCGGCCGGCCCCGAGGGTTTCGCCGAAATCCGCCGCCTGCTCGCAATCGGCGAGGTGCATGCCGGCCGCGAGCTGGTCTGCGGCGCGCGGATCACCGATCAATATTATGGCACCGTCCGCTGGGGCGATGTGCGCCTGACCTATGACATGGGCTGCCAGGACAAGGCGACCGAGGAAGTGCTCAAGGGCATCACCGCCGCCGAGCGCAAGGTCGCTGCCTGGGCCGCCAACCAGCCGATCCTCGAAACACAGAAGGTGGAACGCCAATGAACCTGCGCCGCGTCGACGAGAGCATCTCCGTCGCCCCCCAGATCGCCGCCGAGGACATCCCCCTGCTGGCCGAGCAGGGCTTCAGCTTCGTGGTGAACAACCGCCCCGACGAGGAAGAGATGGGCCAGCCCGAGGGCGAGGCGATCCGCGCCGCGGCCGAGGCCGCCGGGCTCGGCTATGCCGCGATTCCGGTGACGCATGCCGGATTCTCCTCCGCCCAGGTCGAGGCGATGGCCGCGGCGCTCGCAGAAGCAAAGGGCCCGGTGCTCGCCTATTGCCGCTCGGGCACGCGCTCGTGCAATCTCTGGGCGCTGGCCGAAGCTTCGCGCGGCGGCGACCCCGTGGAGATCACCGCCAAGGCTGCCCAGGCCGGCTATGACATCTCGGGCATCCGCCCGCTGCTCGACCAGCTCTCGGGCAGGGCGTGAACCAGCTTTACGTCTCCCTGGGCTCGATCGGCGCCATCCTGGTGATGACGCTGGTGGCCTGGGCGCTGGGGCTCGGTCGTGGCGCCGCGATCGCCAGCGCCGAGGAAGCGCGGGAGACGGCGGAGGGGATGATCTCCGGCTTCGACGCCGGAGAGGCACTGCTCGGCAGCGACGGCAGGGCCGCGCTCGTCCATGGCAAGGCCGGCGATGTCGCGCTGCTGAAAATGCACGGCGCGCGTGTTGCGGCGCGGCATCTGCGGCTGCCGCTCACCAGCCAGGCGACCCCCGATGGCCTCCGTGTCGACAGCGGCGACAAGCGCTTCGGGGTCGTGCTGCTGCGCGGCGTGACAGGTTACTGACAACAGGGTAAGCAAGCGCCATGCTGGTGCCCCATCTCCCCGATCCGGTGACCTATGCCATTCCCGGCTTCGTCATCCTGATCCTGGCGGAGATGGTCATTGCCCGCATTCGCGATCGCCGCCGCTTCTGCCCCAGGGATACGTTGACCAGCCTCGCACTCGGCTTCGGCAGCACCGTCGCCGGGTTGCTCACCACCGGCCTCGTCTATGCGCTGGCGATGTGGCTATACCAGTTCCGCCTCTTCACCATCGGCTTCGCCTGGTACTGGTTCGTCCTCGCCTTCGTGCTCGACGACCTGGCCTATTACGCCTTCCACCGCGCCGCCCACCGGGTGCGCTGGTTCTGGGCGAGCCATGTCATCCACCATTCGAGCCAGCATTATAACCTGACCACGGCGCTGCGGCAGACCTGGACCGGTTTCATCAGCGTGAGCTTCGCTTTCCGGCTGCCGCTGTTCCTGATCGGCTTCCACCCGGCGATGATCTTCTTCTGTGCCGGCATCAATCTGATCTACCAGTTCTGGATCCACACCGAGATGGTCGGTCGGATGCCGCGCTGGTTCGAGGCGGTGATGAACACGCCGTCGCACCACCGCGTCCACCACGCGACCAACCCGCGCTATCTCGACAAGAACTATGCCGGCGTCTTCATCATCTGGGACCGCATGTTCGGCACCTTTGTCGAGGAGCGCGCAGACGACCGGCCGCGTTACGGGATCGTCAAGGACCTGGGCAGCTTCAACGTCCTCTGGGCCGCCTTCCACGAATGGATCGGCATCGCCAAGGACGTGTGGGCGGCTCCGGACTGGAAGTCCCGAATTGGCTATATGATCGCGCCGCCGGGCTGGAGCCACGATGGCAGCCGCGATACATCCGAGACCATAAAGGCGCGCTGGGAGGCGCGGGAGCAGCTACGGGGGGATTCGTGGAAGCAGCCGATATCGTCGTCATCGGTGGGGGATCCGGCGGGAGCGCCGTCGCGGGCCGCCTGAGCGAAGGCGGCAAGTACAGCGTCGCGGTGCTCGAGGCGGGTGGCCGCAACACCAGCATCAAGACCCGCATGCCCGGGATGATGCCGTTCCAGCGCCCCGGCGCCAACTGGGCGTTCGAGACGGTGCCGCAGCGCGGGCTCAACGGCCGGCGCGGCTACCAGCCGCGCGGGCGCGGCCTTGGCGGCTCGAGCGCGATCAACGCGATGCTCTATGTCCGCGGCCACCATAGGGACTATGATGAGTGGCGCGACCTCGGCTGCCCCGGCTGGGGCTGGGACGACATGCTGCCCTGGTTCAAAAAGGCCGAGCACAATGTCCGCGGCGCCAGCGACTATCATGGCGACAAGGGTCCGCTCTGGGTCAGCGACCAGCTCTGGGCGCACCCGGGCTCCGAGGCGTTCATCGACGCGTGCGGCGAGCTCCAGATCCCGCGCAATGACGATTTCAACGGCGCCGGGCAATCGGGCGCCGGCCTGTTCCAGGTCACGCAAAGGAATGGCGAGCGCTGGACCGCCGCGCGCGCCTATCTCGATCGCCGCGACAATCTCGAGATCATCACCGATGCGATGGTCGAACGCGTGCTGTTCGAGGAAGGCCGTGTCTGGGGCGTCGCCTATCAGCGTGACGGCCAGGCTCGCGAGATCCGCGCCCGCCGCGCCGTGGTCCTCGCTGCCGGTGCCTTCCAGACGCCGCAGCTGCTGATGCTCTCCGGCATCGGCCCGGGCGAGCATCTGCGCGAGACGGGCCTGTCGGTGCGGATCGATCGCCCCGCGGTCGGCGGCAACCTCCAGGACCATGTCGACTATGTCGCCGCCTTCGAGACCGAGGGCAGCTTCTTTCTCGGCCGCTCGGCGGCGGGCACGCTCAAGTCGCTCGGCTCGATCGGCCGCTGGATGGTCAGCCGCAAGGGGCGGATGACCACCCCCTATGCCGAGGCCGGCGCGTTCCTGCGCAGCGATCCGGCGCTGGAGCGGCCCGATCTCCAGCTCCATTTCCTGATCGCCATCGTCGAGGATCATGGCCGCACCGCCGTGCCCGGGCACGGCTTCAGCTGCCATGCCTGCGTGCTGCGGCCGGAAAGCCGGGGCACCGTCCGGCTCCAGTCGCTCGATCCGCGCGCCGCGCCGCTGATCGATCCGGACTTCCTGGGCGATCCGCGCGACCTGGAGCTGCTCAAAAAGGGCACGCGGGCGATGTACCGCGTGCTCGAGGCACCACAGCTTGCGCAGTATCGCGGCCGCGATCGCTATCCGATCGATCTCGACGACGATGCCGCGCTCGAGCGGCTGATCCGCGCGCGCGCCGACACGATCTACCATCCGGTCGGCACCGCGCGCATGGGCTCGGACGAAGGCGCGGTGGTAACCCCACGGCTCAAGGTCCGCGGGGTCGAGGGGCTCTATATCGCCGACGCCTCGATCATGCCCCGGCTGGTCGGCGGCAACACCAATGCCCCCAGCATCGTGATCGGCGAGCGCTGCGCCCAGTTCATCAAGGAAGATCTGGCCTGATCCACTCCCGGAGGCGGGAGAGGGAACTCCGAACATAAAAAAGGGCCGATGGTCGAAACCACCGGCCCAGTCGTCCGCAGGAGGAACCTCGGTTGGGCGCCGCGCTAAGGAGAGGTGTGCGCGGCGCCCGATCTCGTCAGTAGTTGTAGGCGCGCTCGCCGTGCGCGTTGATGTCGAGACCTTCCATCTCGACCTCGACGCTCGGGCGGATGCCGATCGTGTACTTCAGCGCCAGGAACAGGACCGCCGACACGCCGCCCGAGAGCAGCAGCGTCACGCCCACGCCAGTCGCCTGGGTGACCAGCTGCGACGCCATGTCGTACTTGCCGGCAACCGCCGGGATCACGGTGAAGTCGATCCAGCCCTGGCCGCCCAGCGCCGGGTCGGCGACGACGGCCGTGCCGATCGCGCCGATGATGCCGCCGATGCAGTGCACGCCGAACACGTCGAGCGTGTCGTCATAGCCCAGCGCGTTCTTCACCGTGGTGACGAAGAAGAAGCAGCCGATCGAAGCGATGATGCCGAGCACCACCGACGTCATCGGGGCGGCGAAGCCGGCGGCCGGGGTGATCGCGACCAGGCCGGCGACCACGCCCGAGGCCGCGCCGAGCAGCGAAGGCTTGCCGTGCACCACCTGCTCGATGATCGCCCAGGCGGCACCCGCGGCGGCGGTGGCCACCATGGTGTTGATGAAGGCGAGCGAAGCGAACTTGTTGGCTTCGAGGTTGGAGCCGGCGTTGAAGCCGAACCAGCCCACCCAGAGCAGCGAGGCGCCGATCATGGTCATGGTCAGCGAGTGCGGCGCCATCGGCTCCTGCTTGTAGCCGGTGCGCTTGCCGATCACGAGGCAGCCGACCAGGCCGGCGATACCGGCGTTGATGTGCACCACGGTGCCGCCCGCGAAGTCGAGCGCGCCCTTGCCCCACAGGAAGCCATGGTCGTCGGGCAGGCCGGCGGTGAAGTCCGGACCCGGCCAGTACCAGACCATATGGGCCATCGGGTAATAGACGAGGATCGACCAGATCACGACGAAGAGGATCAGCGGCGTGAACTTCACGCGCTCGGCAAAGGCGCCGACGATCAGCGCCGGGGTGATCATCGCGAAGGTCATCTGGAAGACGACGAAGGTCGTCTCGGGCAGATAGACGCCGTTCGAGAAGGTCGCGGCGAAGGTGTTGGCGTCAACGCCCTGCATCAGCGCCTTGGAGAAGCCGCCGACGAACAGGTTGAGCGCGCCGCCATTGGTGAAGGCCATCGAATAGCCGATGGTGACCCAGAGCAGGCCGGCTACGCAGACGATGGTGAGCACCTGCATCAGCACCGAGAGCATGTTCTTGGTGCGGACCAGGCCGCCATAGAAGAGCGCGAGGCCGGGTACCGACATCATCAGCACCAGCGCGGCCGAGACGAGCATCCAGGAGACGTCGCCCTTGTTGACCATCGCGTCGGTCGGCACGACCGGCGCTGCGGCGGCAGGCGCCTGCGCGAGGGCAGGCATCGCGGCGAACAGGGCGCCGAGCCCCGCTCCCGCGGCAATCTTCATCGCAAGTTTCATCTGGACCCCCATCTTACAGCGCCGTCTCGTCGGTTTCGCCCGTGCGGATGCGCACGGCCTGGCCGACATCGAGGACGAAAATCTTGCCATCGCCGATCGCGCCGGTGCTGGCGGCGGCCTGGATCGCTTCCACGGCGCGGTCGGCCAGATCGGCTCCCACCACGACCTCGATCTTGATCTTGGGCACCATGTTGGTGCTGTATTCCGCGCCGCGATAGATTTCGGTCTGGCCCTTCTGGCGGCCGAAACCCTTCACTTCCGACACGGTCATCCCCGCGACCCCGACACCCGTGAGCGCCTCGCGGACCTCGTCCAGCTTGAACGGTTTTATGATGGCGATGATGAGCTTCATGTCGCCCCCTCGTTGGCGGTTATCCCGAGGGGGTTCGTCGCAAACAGCGTGCCAAGCGCAAGAATCCCACGATTCCGTGGGGTTTGGGCGCAATCAAATATTACCCATGGGTAAATTTTTGTGCAGATGCGAAGGTCTGCTCAAAAAACGGGCAGGATTCGTTACGCATCCGAAGCTGTGCTGCATGTCATTTTCAGAAGGCGACTGCACCAGTTTCAGAAGACGACTGCACCAAGGGCTGGATCGCCGTTCGTGAGTTACGCAAAGGCGAGCTAACGGTGAGTATCACTGGCTCTTGGCCCATGGTTTTGTCGAGGGACGACCGGTTGCGCTTTTCTCAGGCGTATTGGCTTCAGGCCGGTTCGCCCACACACGTTTGACGTGGCTGGCACTGCAGCCAGCGATCTCGGCGGTTTCCCTGATGCCGGTCCCTTTTCTGCGCAGGGCGAGTATCCGAGCGTGAAGAGTGCCGTTCACTCCCCGACCTCGGTATCGGCCCTCAGATTGGGCTCTCTTGATTCCTTCTAGTTGCCGTTCGCGGCGAAGTTCATATTCACTGCGTGCAATCCGTGGAGCAAGTTCCAATAAGGCATGCTGCCTTACTTCATGCATGATTTTGGCAGTACCCTCGGTCGACGCCGCAATTTCGGTCAGATCGATTAGACCGGGCACTGCCAGGTAGGCGCCTCGCGCGCGGATCGTTGCCATGAGTTGTTCTGCTTGGTGTGGCGGAAGCCGGCAAATCAGGCTCACTCTTTCGGCGATCACGACCTCGCCTAGTTGCAGATCCTCTATCATGCGTTGCAGCTCTGGCCTATCGGCCCGCGCGCCCGACGCACTTTCGCAATAGACGGCCGCAACATCAAATCCCAACGCTGTGGCGTCGGCGAAGATGCGTTCCTGACGTTGAATGTCCTCACTATCTCTGCTGATGCAGATATAGAATCGCGCCACCCTTGCGGTGTAAGAGCCGTCCCCAGACTGATTCATCTGGCTATCCTCAGTGCGCCCGGATCACGGCCCACATTTAATCATTACACGAAAGCGTCGATGATCAGAAGGCTACCCGTTGCCTCACACGAAGATAGCCGTGAAGCGGCTCGTCTGGCATTGAGCTGCTGTAAACGTGCCGGTCTTTTCATCCATAATGGATATTCCACAGGCTGGATTTCTACGCCCCCCTAGCATCGAGCGTCCGATTGGTTAACTTCGATCGCGATGAGCGATGTGGGCGAAGTATTTGAGATTGCCCCAGACGACTTTGCGCGGCGCTTCTCGATGCGTCCGGCGAAGTTGATGTGGCTTTTGGGCGCGGGCGTTTCGGCGGCTGCGGGGATTCAGACCGCATGGGATATGATTTGGCGCTTCAAGCGCGAACTCTATGTCACGCAGCGTAAGGTCTCGAAGCAGGCTCTGTCGGATCTTTCTAGCCCTGCGATCCGGGCCACCTTGGACGCCTTTATCGCGGAATCTGACATTCTTCCCAAGCCTGGAGCGCCCGAGGAATATTCGGCGCTCTTCGAGGCAACCTACCCGCAGGAACAGGACCGCCGCTCCTACATCGATCACATGATCCGAGGCATGAAGCCGACGCAGGGGCATCTGGCTCTCGCGGCGCTTCTCAAGGCCTCCCACAGCCATATCGTGTGGACGACGAACTTCGACCACCTGCTTGCCGATGCCTGTGCGCGAACCTTTGAAACCACGGCCGCGCTCAACACCGCCGCCTTGGATGGCTCGGTGCTGGCAGGGGAGTTCATTTCGGAACAGCAATGGCCAATCGAGGTAAAGCTCCATGGCGATTTCCGATCGCGCCGGCTGAAAAACACTAGCGAGGAACTCCGCCACCAAGACGCGCAATTTCGTCGTCAGCTGGTTGACGCGTGTCGTCGCTTCGGCCTGATCATCGCGGGATACAGTGGTCGCGACGACTCCGTGATGGACGCGCTTGAGGAAGCGGTCGCCGAGCCCGGCGGTTTTCCCAATGGCCTGTTTTGGCTTCACCGAGGCGATCACCCGCCGCTTGATCGCGTACAGCGGCTGCTCGAGCGTGCCCGCGACTCGGGTGTCGAGGCGGGTGTAGTACGCATCGACAATTTCGACGAAGCCATGATCGACCTGCTGCGGCTTCTTCCCGAGCTCGACACTACGCAACTTCGCGCGGAGGGCCAGGACCGTCGGCGCTTCTCGCCGGCACCAGGCCCGACGGGCCGGAAGTCCTGGCCAATTCTCCGTCTCAACGCCGTCGCGGTGACTCGCCCGACCCAGTGTCGAAGGGTGGTCTGCCAGATCGGAGGCGCGAAGGAGGTCCGCGATGCCGTGGAGGCGGCCGAATCAAATCTTCTTGTCGCCCGGACCCAGAATGGCATCCTCGGGTTCGGAACCGACGACGAGTTCAAGCGGGTGTTCGGCCAGTTCGGCATCACCGAGTTCGGTATCGCCACCTTTGAGGATCGACGCCTCCGCTATGATTCCCAAGAGCGGGGGCTGCTGAGGCGGGCTTTGGTTCAGGCGATCGCTCGCAGACGAGGAATGGATGTTCGCTTGCGCGGGACCAGCGATCTGCTGACCCCGCAATCGCCGCGGGACGCGGCTTGGCAGGGGCTTCGCGACATCGTCGGCCAAATCAACGGTAAGGTGCCCAAGAATAGCGACATCACTTGGAAGGAGGGCCTCGGGCTGCGCCTCGATTGGGCCAACGAGCAGCTGTGGCTGCTCCTAGAGCCGCGGATCATCTTCGAGGGCGGCTCCGAAGAGACCAAGGCGGCTACCGCGGACTTTGCGCGCGAACGTACTGCGCGGCGATACAATCAGACGCTCGACAAGCTGATCGATTATTGGACTCGTTGCGTCGCAGGCGAGGGTCTGCGCACATTTGAAATCGGAGACGGCGTCGATGCCGTGTTCGAGGTCGAGCGCCGATCAGCACATTCTTGGGCGGCAAAGCCATGAACGCACAGTTGCAGTATCACGTCCGTCTCCCCGAGCCCGAACTGCTCTTCCATCCGGATCGCCCCAGCGACCGCGATGTGCACCCGTTGCGGGGCCTGAAGAAGTTTGGTCCCTACTCGAGCAATCTCACTCCATCCCCGATAAGGGTCGCCACATTGGCTCCGGCGGGGGAATCGAGGCGATTGTTCGACTTCCTCGGAGAGCTGAATCAGCCGGCCAAACCACAGGAGCGGCCAGACTTTCTCCAGGACTGGACCAGCTTCAACGATATCTTTCAGACGCACCTGGTGCCGGCGGTGAAGTCCTGCAGGCTTGAGCTGGAGCAGGGTCTCGATGCCGAGCTCAAGGACAGTCCGGTCCCCGAGTTATTGCTGACGGAACGGGTGATCCGTGCGATCCAGCTGCTCGTCGCAAATCGCACCGAATTTGACGTGCTCTTCCTGTATCTGCCCGAGCGCTGGGCCGATGCCTTCTACGGTGAGGATGATTTCAATTTTCACCATCAGCTAAAGGCCTTCACCGCCGCAATCCAGTTGCCGCTACAGATTGTTCGCGAAAGCAGCGCGCTCGCCTATCGTTGCCGCGCCAGCGTGATGTGGCGCATTGGCTTGGCGCTTTATGCCAAGGCCGGTGGCGTGCCGTGGAAACTTGCCGATGTCGAACCGGACACTGCCTATATCGGCATCTCTTATGCGCTGCGGCCGGTCGATTCCGATCAGCCGCGCTTCGTCACCTGCTGTAGCCAGGTCTTCGATGCGGACGGGGCGGGCCTGGAGTTCGTCGCCTACGACACGGCGGACATAGATGTGCAGCGAGACAACCCGTTCCTGTCCCATACCGAGATGTTTCGGGTGATCACGCGGTCTCTCGGGCTTTATGGGCGTCGACATGCGGGACGCCCTCCAAGACGCGTGATGATTCACAAATCGACCGAGTTCAAAGAGGCGGAGATCGAAGGTTGCTTCGAGGCGCTCAAGCATATCGAGACCGTCGATCTGGTGCAGGTCGTTGAGGACAATGGTTGGCAGGCCGCGCGCTGGGAGCAGGATCGTAACGATCCGGAGAAGTCGGAAGCCGACGGCTATTCCGTCAAGCGAGGGACACTGCTCGGCTTGAGCGGCAGGGATGCGCTTCTATGGATGCACGGTTCAGTCGATGGTTTCGGCCGGCGACCTTATTTCCAAGGCGGTAAGGGTACACCGCGACCGTTGCGGCTCATCCGTCACGCAGGCCACGGCACTTGGGATGACACCGCGCGCGCAGCGCTCGCATTGTCCAAGATGAACTGGAACAATGACGGCCTTTATGATCCGCTTCCGGTAACGATGAGCTATGCGAAGACGCTTGCCCAGGTGATCAAGCGTATGCCGACCATGAGCAAGGGGACCTACCAGTTTCGCTTCTTCATGTGACGCAAAGGTGCGCGGATTTCGGATCGGGTGTTGTTGGCCTGCCGAATATGAACGACCGCCGCAGGTCAGGGAATGCACGAACGGGCATGTAGCATGTAGACAGACGGAGAATGGGCATGATCGAGATTGGCGCTACGTATCAGCTGACCTTCCGTACAAACGAGGAGCCTCCTGAAATGAAACGCTTCCATCGCTGAGGCGTCGCTCTGGCATAAAGGATCGCCATTTTTCCGTTGGCAGAGGAGGTTGCGCAGCGGGATTCGTCGCCTTGGAAACACAATAAACAACCATAATAGATAAAACCATTGTGGTGCATTCTTCCCTTGGTTGGACGCTGCATCGCAACAATAATCGACCCGTCGGGGGGCGTTCTGTTGCGCCCTGCGACTTTGGGGGGCTCATGAGATTTTTCATCGCGTTGGCTACATGTGCGCTGGTCTCGACCGCAGCGCAGGCTGGCGAGACGATCACCTACACCTATGACGCAAAAGGGCGGCTGGTGAAGGTCGAGCGTTCGGGCGGCGTCAACAATGGCGTCAAGGCCGAGTACGCCCATGACAAGGCAAATAACCGCAAGTCTCTGAAGGTCACCGGCTCTCCCAACCCGGCGCCCTGATCGGGCGGGCGCCGTCCGCGCCTTGCCCCTCCCATCGCAACAAGAGGAAGCTCATGCTGAACCACGTCGGGGCTGCGCGCCCGGGCGGCCGCCGCGCCGTGTCGAAACTGCTTGCCTATACCATTCTTGCCACCACGGCCGTTGGCGGCAGTGTGCTGGCCCCGACCGTGAAAGCACAAACCGCCGCTGTCGTGCCGGTTCGGGAGACGATCGATGCGAACGGGGTGGATCTGTTCCTCGGGACAATGAACGCCGATGCACCTGCGCTGTCGGCCGGCCAGTCCGGCGCTCAGGGGCTTGCCTATCGCAAGCTCGTTCGCGGCAGCTCAGGCTGGGGCGACAATCTGATGGCCGAGCTGACCGTCTCCGGTAGCACGGTGTATATCTATGCGGGCGGGAAGACGGATCGCTTCACCGTCTCGGGAAGCACCTACACGGGCACGGAAGGAAATGGGACCAGCCTGTCGCTAAGCGGCAACGTCTACACCTATGTTATGGCGGACGGAAGCGTCGCCCATTTCAACAAGACCTATGTGGGTGCCTATCCCTATGGCGCTTCCACCGGATTGGTGACGGATATCACCCGCCCGGGCGGCGAAACTCTAACCTATACCTATGCCAGCACGACCTATTGCGCCGCGAACAAGCCGAGCGGGGCCGGCTATGTCTGTACCCAGAACCGGACGGCCTATCGGATCGCAACGATCGCCAACAATTCCAAGTACAAGATCGATTTCATCTACGGTAACTGGGATCCGGTGGCTGTGGATCCGAACGAGGTTCCGGACGGCAGCTACTGGGCGGGCTGGGGTGACATCACCAGTGTCGCGATGACCAACACCGCGGTGTCGGGAGCCAGCGTCCGCACGCAAAGCTTCGCCTGGAATGGCAACACCTACAATATCACCGACGAGATCGGCAGGACCACCGGCTTTCGTTCCAGTGCCGGCCTTCTTGCCGGGATCACCCTGCCGGGAAGCAGTGCCGAGGATGTGACGGTTGCCTATTCCGGAGGGCGGGTGACGGGCGTCACGACGCCGGTCGGTACTACAACCTATTCGGCCAATGACGTGGCTGGCTTCCGGTATGTGACGGTAACGCCGCCAAATGCCGGGGCAACGACCTACAAGTTCGAGATCGCCTCGCAGCGGCTGAAATCGGTCACGGATCCGCTCAGCCATGTCACCACGTGGGATCATGACGCGCAGGGGCGGGTTACCCGCACTACGCTCAACGACGGGAACTATACCCAGTCCAGCTATGACGGGCGCGGCAATGTGACCGAGACGCGGATGGTCGCGAAATCGGGCTCCGGGCTCACCGACATCGTGACGACCGCGAATTTCGATGCGACGTGCACCGCTGCGGCCAAGTGCAACCAGCCCAACTGGACTCAGGATCCGAAGGGCAACCAGACCGATTACAGCTACAACAGCAGCACCGGCGATCTGGTGACGCTTACCCTGCCGGCTGCCACAAGCGGTGGCACACGCCCAACCACGACCTACAGCTATACGACGGTCAACGGCGTCCAGCAGGTCAGCGGCATCTCGGCCTGTCAAACGACCGCCTCCTGTGTCGGGACTGCCGACGAAGTGAAGACCAGCATCTCCTATGATGCCAATGGCCTTCCCAATGTGGTGAGCAAGGGCGCGGGCGACGGCTCGCTGACGGCCACGACCAACATCACCTATGACGATGTGGGCAACGTCAAGACGGTGGATGGCCCGTTGCCGGGTACCGCCGACACCACCCGCTACCGCTATGATGCCGCGCGGCAGCTGGTTGGCGTGGTCGGGCCGGATCCGGATGGCGGCGGCGCGCTCAAGCCGCAGGCTCAGCGACTGCTGATTGACGTGCGCGGACGGGTTTACACCGATGCCGTAGGCACGGTGAACAGCCAGAGCGACGCCGACTGGTCAGGCTTTGTCGATGCCTATCATAAGTTCAGCCTCTACGACGCCGCCGGGCGCGTTATCCGCCAGACCCTTTGGTCGAATGGCGTCGATTATGGCGTACAGGATTTCGTCTACGATTCCGCCGGCCGGCCGGCCTGCTCGATCACCTATATGGATCCGGCGCAATGGGGACCGCAGGCCAGCACCTGTGCGCCGCTGCAGACCAACGGGCCTAACGGTCCCGATCGGGTGGTCAAGAACAGCTACGACGCTGCTGGCCAGCTCACCAAGGTGCAGACCGCCTATGGTACCGCCGCCCAGTCCGACGAAGTCACGACTATCTATACCAACAATGGTCAGGTCGCGAGCGTGACCGATGGCGAGGGCAACAAGACCACCTATGAATATGACGGCTTCGACCGTCTGTCCAAGACCAGATACCCGGTGGGAACGACCGGATCGGGCACAAGCTCGACCTCGGACTATGAGGAACTGGTCTATGATGCGGCGAGCGCCGTTACCAGCCGGCATCTGCGCGGCTATAGCGCGAACACCAACAGCCGCATCGACTTCACCTATGACAATCTCGGCAGGGTTTCGCTGAAGCATGTCGCCGACGGGTCCGTCGCCGATGTCTATTATGGCTATGACCTGCTCGGCCGCCAGACCTATGCTCGCTTCAATTCGACGGGCGGCGCCGGCATCACCAACGCGTTTGACGCGCTCGGTCGGCTGACCTCGACCAGCACGGACATGAGCGGCAGCGCGCGGGCCCTAAGCTACACCTACGACCTTGCCGGCAACCGTACGCGCATCACCCATCCAGACGGTGTCTATTTCGCGAGCGACTATGATGTCCTAGGCCGGCTTACCGCGGCACAATGGTGGAGCAGCGGCAGCGGCACGGTTCCGTTCATGGGAATTAGCTACACTTCGCTGGGCCAGCGCTCTCGGATTGGACGCGCAAGCAGCGGCACGGATTATGGCTACGACGCGGTATCTCGCCTTGTGACCCACAATCAGACCTTTGCGGGCGGGGTAGGCAATCTGAACCAGGGCTTCGGCTATAATCCCGCGAGCCAGATCAACACGCAGACCCGGGACAACGACGCGTTCGCCTTTGTCAGGCACTATAATGTCGACAGAGCCTATACGGCCAACGGCCTCAACCAGGTCGTGACCTCTGGGCCGGCGAGCCTGAGCTACGATGCGCGGGGCAACCTCACGGGCGATGGTGCCAGCAGCTTCAGCTATGACGCGGAAAACCGGCTCAAGTCGAAGGATGGCGGCAGCGTGACGCTGAACTACGATCCCTATGGCCGCCTCTATTCGGTCGCCTCGGGAAGCGGCACGACGCAGTTCCTGTACGATGGAGACCAGCTCGCAGCCGAGTATAACGGCTCGGGCACGATGACCCGGCGCTTCATGTTCGCCGGCCAGGACGAGCCGATCCTGGAGGATTCGGGAGGCATGAATTGCTCGGGCACCAGGTTCCTGCACAATGACGAGCGCGGCTCGATCATCGCACAGGCCGATTGCTGGGGGAGCCGAACGGCGGTCAACGCCTATGACGAGTACGGGATTCCGGGCGCGGGCAATGCTGGGCGTTTTCAATATACCGGTCAAGCGTGGATGCCCGAGCTCGGCATGTATTACTACAAGGCTCGGATGTATTCGCCTACGCTAGGTCGCTTTCTGCAAACGGATCCGATTGGATACGGAGATGGGTTGAATCTCTATAATTACGTCAGTGGCGATCCGCTCAATCTCGTCGATCCCACCGGAGAAGAAGGAGAGGATGAAATCGTAGTCAATGGATGCAAGTCCTGTCTACGAAAAGAAGCTCTAGAGAGGTTCTTTCAGCTTCTGCGATACGCCGAGGCGCAAGGTCTTGGTGGTGGGGGAGATGCCGCGTCGAATTTGGTGGTAACAGCCAAGAAGAAAACGTCTCCATCAGTACAATCTCAGGACCTCGTTCGCTACGATAGGTGTGTAAGGCAGGCATCATCCCGTGTTGCATCCGGACAGTTCCGGGTAGATCCTAAACAATTTTTCGCGAAGGTTACTGAAAAATATTATCAGCACAAATCCGATTTCAATTATCAAACTCAAACAACTCAAAGTTATTGGTCGTCAAATGTAACACCGGATCGAGCCGCTGCCTTGGCATTCCAAGCTTTGGGTTATGGCGCCTCCCCGGCCGGACGCGGGCAGGTACGGGTCGTTTTCAATGCAGGTTTTATCACAGGCTATAACCGCAATGAGGGGCTCCAAGAAACCCAATACTTCACTGCAATTTTCTCTTCGCCAATTGGAAGGGATTCTTCTGGGATGGCGATTAGAAGGCTCACTAGTATTTATCCAGGGTGTCAGTGATGGATGAGAAATTATCTGTTGTTATTAAGGACTCACTTTTTGAATGCGATGATGCTTCGTTCGAGCAGGAAATTATAAAAAGGGATATTTCGACTGGATTGCCGAGCGAGTTTACATTGGAATATGTGTATGGCGTCGATACTTATAATTACGGACCGGGAGACTACCATGATTTATTTGTAACTATACTTTCAGAAATAGAGAGGGTTGCTACATTGCATTATCACAATGTAGAGATATTTGGGTATCCGATCTTGAGCTGCAAAAAGGAAGGCGATTTCGTAGAATTTTCTAAAGTAGGCAGTAGTAATTACTTTGGAAGAATCGAATATAATATTTATTTAAATAAGTTGTTTACTTTTTTGTCTAGACTGGAATCAATTAGATTTTACGTTTCGCATGGCGATCAAGTTTAAAGCAATTATTGTGCCTGCCTGACCTTTTAGGGTCGAGATTCGTTGATCAGAGCTAGGGGGCTGTCGTAGTCTCATTAACCCGGGGCCACAGCCGCATTGCCGAGAGCCCGCTTCTATGAGTCTACGGCTTAACTTATGAGTAATTCCGGCTGCCTTTCGTCAGAACAGGGGCTAACCATAGCTCCCGCTATCACAGAGTTTGGGTTTGACGTTAAAACGAGGGGCGAAGCGGAAACCAGGTTATCGATAAGGGCGCGTCGCAATGAAGATCAACGAGGCGAACAAAGGCATTGAAGCCCAGTTGAAATTGCAGACCTGGGTAATCGGAATCGTTGGCTTGCTGGTATCGTTAGCGGTTCTCGCTCGCGTTTCAATCAGCTGACAAGCCGAACCTTTCTGCCTCCTCATTGTGGCGGCGATCGCATCGGTTAATCTCTGGCATAAACTGCTATCGTCGGGCGAGTAGCTTGGCCCCATCCGGGCGCAATTCCCCGGTCGGAGAAACATGTCGGTATAGAGTCTGCCGGGTAATCTGGAGTTCTTTGCAGAGGTCACCGACCTTGGTTTCTGGCTGCCCCATACTGGCCATTGCCAATCGCAGTTTGGCAGCGGTCATCTTAAATGGACGTCCGCCTCTGCGTCCGCGAGCTCGTGCGGAGGCGAGGCCGGCAACCGTTCGCTCAGAAATCAGTTCACGCTCAAACTCGGCAAGCGCAGCGAAGATGCCGAATACGAGCTTACCGGCGGCCGTCGTCGTGTCGATCGCGGCGCCATGGCCGGTCAAGACCTTCAAGCCCACGCCGCGCTCGGTCAGGTCATGCACCGTATTGATCAGATGGCGCAGATTGCGGCCTAGCCGATCAAGCTTCCAAATGATCAGAGCGTCACCTTCGCGAAGCGCCTTCAGGCAGTTGGTCAGTCCGGGCCGATCATCGCGCCTGCCGGATGCCAGATCCTGGTAGATGTGTTTAGGATCGACCGCGGCGGCTATGAGTGCATCGCGCTGCAAGTCGGTGGATTGGGACCCGTCCGCCTTCGACACCCGCATATAGCCAATCAGCATCGATGCACCTGTCACATGTACGTTCGATTATGTGACAATGTTAGATTGGTATAATGTCATTGTCAAAATTAGTCACTGAACCCGTCATTTAATCTAAGCTCTGCAAACGGGTACTCTGGCACATTATGCGGCAGATATTCTCGAGGAATTCCCCAGTCGTCAAAGTCGCGTCGTATTCGCTCCAGGCTGTCCGAATTTTTGCATCCGCGTGCGGCGATCGCGAACAAAACGCGGGCGGTGTCGGGGCTAAACCGTGCTTTGGCGATCGCCTCTTCAACAGACTTGGCCAGCTGATCGACGGCAGCGGAGTTCTGATCGGGCGCGCCATTAGCAAAATCAGCTTCTGGTTCTGGAAGGAACAGTGTTGCCTGTTCTCCAATCGGTTTCAGAGCACTGTTTTCAAGCAACTCAATGGCGACAGCTGCAGCTTGTAACATTTGCAGCTGTATTTTTATTCCAAGAGTCTCGAAGCAGCGCCAAGTACCTTGCCTTGCACGCAACGGCTGGCCGCTCCTCTCCCATACATATCGAAGGTTTGGAGCATAACCATCGCATTGAGAAGACGGGGTATTCAGCTCATCGAGAATTGTTCGAAGTAGTCGAAACCAGACGCCAGCGTGAACCCTTCGGCGTGGCAAATCGACATGCCCAGTTGTCAACGCGTGCCACGTTCGGCGATCCATTGCAGTGATCGCACCGCTAGTCGCTCTCGGAGCGCAATTGACGTCTTCCCACCCGCTAAAACGTCCTGGAGGTCCACGATATGGTTCCAGCCAGCAGCCATGCAGCGGGCAGCTCAACATTAAGGGTAGCTGCCAAACTAACAGTAAAGCCTGATCCGCTGCCTCGCGGAGACAGAGAGGGCATGCTCGTTGGATTGGTCTGGGCGGCCGCCATGCTCGCCAATATTTGATCGGTCTGCGCCGACGGTCGTTTCTAGGCAGCAACACTGAGAACTGCAGTGCATAGGTGCGCAAGGCGTCCGGAAGCCCATCATCAAGGCTGTCCAGCAACCACGGGAGCCAACCAGCGATGCTCATGCAGCGCAACTGATCCAATCCGACTCCGCTCCGTTGGGATAGCCCCATCAGCAGTGACAGGGGAGGAGCGGTGTCTAGATCATCGACCTGATGCCCGAGACTATGCTTCAACAACTCGGGTGTATCGATATCGTAGCAAGCTGCGACGCGATGAAGCCAGGACGAGAGTGCCTCCCCTTCTTTTGGGGCGGGGTGCAAAGGCCAGCGGGCGTCGTTGCTCACATCAGTTCCCGCTCAAACCGGCGGCGGCGTTCGCCGGGGCCAGCGTAATTGGCCATGTTCAATGTGCGCTGGTTGATTGCTTCAACGCCACTGTCCAGCGCGGCGCTCGCAGCGGGCCGCAAAATATGAGCCCGCAAGCCGCG
>NZ_JASATQ010000052.1:0-36478 GCF_038440415.1 Sphingomonas sp. OTU376
GCTCGCCGGGGGCGGGCCCCCCGGTTGGCGGCCCCCCGGCCACCGCGGGGTCCCAGGGTTTCTCCGCCGGATCGCTCTGTTACCTTGGGCCCCGGCTTTCGCCGGGGAGCGGAACGCACTGACTCTCAGCGCGCGATCACGCTGGCATCCTCCATCCAGTCCGCCACCCCCGGATCATTCTCGATCAGCACGTCCGGTTCCTGCGGCGGCGCGAGATCCGGCCCGAGGCCGAGCGAATCGGGGATCACCACCATGGTGGTGCCGGGGCCGACCACTTCGGCCAGCGCGCGGCGGAACGGGTCGCTGCCCTGGAAGCCGTCCGCCTGCGCGGTAAAGCCATTGCCGCCCGCATAGCCTTCGCCGGGCAGCGCCAGCCGCTTCCAGTTATACCGGCCCGCCGTCACGTCCTGCAGCACATAGGCCTGGGTGCGCTCGATCACGCCGTTGAACGCCACCGGCGCCGATCCGATCTCCACGCCGCCGCGCAGCACTACCATCCGCCGGTCCGCGCCGCTCACCACGATAGAGACCGGGCCGGAGCGCGAGAGTTCGGGCCGCCACACCGCCGGGCCGGCGGGCAGGGCGGGCATATTGGGCTGGGCGCCGATCCGCAGCGCCGGCGCCTGGTTGGTGACGATCACCGTCATCCCCAGCGCGGTCTCGTCGAACAGCAGCCGCGCGAATTCATGCGGCAGGCGGATGCAGCCATGCGAGGCGGGATAGCCGGGCAAATTGCCCGCGTGCAGCGCGATCCCGTACCAGGTCAGCCGCTGCATGAACGGCATCGGCGCGTTCGAATATTTGCTCGATCGGTGCCACTTCGCCTTTTGCAGGATGGTGAAGACCCCGGTCGGGGTGCGGTGGCCCGCCTTGCCGGTCGATACGGTGGAGACCGCGATGGGGACCCCATTGCGGTAGGCGACCACGCGCTGGGTCGCGATGTTGACCACCACCAGCATTGGGCCTTTCGGGGCGATCTCGGGCACCCAGAGGAACTGGCCGGGCCGCAGCCGCTCCACCGATGCCATCACCGTGCCGTCGCCGATCGGCTGCATCTGCGCGGCGCCCGCGGTGGCGAGCAGCGCGGTGGCGGTAGTGAGGGCAAGCGCGCGGAAGCGCGTCGATCGGAACAAGGCTGGGGCCCCCGGGGGAATGACGTCATGACATCCTATCAGCACGGAGGCGTTCCGAAAACCGGGCGGTTGCACGGCGTGCGGGACACCCTAACTTGGGTGCATGACTCCGGCGGACGGCATCGCGAACCGGCTGCGCACCGCGCTGATCGGGCAGGTGCGCGCGGTGTTCAATGATCAGGCGCGCGGCGAGAAGCCGGTCCAGCGCAAGCCGGACGAGAGCCTGTTCGGTCCCCGGTCGGTGGTGTGGCGGGTGCATGGCGACGTCACGACGATGATGGTTGGGGGCGTCGCGGCGCTGCTGCTCCAGATGCTCCATCCCGCGGTGCTTGCGGGCGTGTGGGATCATTCGACCTTCCGCGGCGACATGCTCGGCCGGCTGCGCCGCACTGCGCGCTTCATCGCGGTGACGACCTATGGCTCGGCGGCCGAGGCGCAGGAGATGATCGACAAGGTCCGCGACGTGCATACGCGGGTGAAGGGGGTGCTGCCCGACGGCACGCCCTATGCGGCGGACGATCCGCACCTGCTTGCCTGGGTGCATGTGACGGAGGCGGTGAGCTTTCTCGATGCGTGGATCCGCTATGCCGAGCCGGGCATGAGTCTCGCGGATCAGGACCGGTATTTCGCCGATTTCGCCCGTATCGCCGAAGCGCTGGGCGCGGTTCGAATCCCTCGCCGTCGGGCCGACGCGGATAATTTTATCGCGGAAATGCGTCCCGAGCTGCTCGTCGATGCGCGTACCCGGGAAGTTGCCCGCATGGTCCTCGACCAGCCGGCGCCGAGCATGGCGGTGAAGCCCTTCCAGGCGCTGACCTTCGGTGCGGCGGTCGATCTGCTGCCCGATTGGGCGCGGACGATGCACGGCCTCTCCAGCGCCGGCCTGGCCACCCCGGCGGTGCGCATCGGCACCCGCGGCGTCGCCAGCACCCTGCGCTGGGCGTTCCGTTAGTCCTGGGCGGCCTCGGTGTCGGTGTCGTCCTGCGCCAGCGCGATCGAAACGGTACCCCGGCCACGACGGGCCAGCCCGATCTCGTTGGCGGCGGCGCGCGAGACGTCGATCAGCCGATCCCTGCCCCACGGCCCGCGATCGTTGATCCGCACCACCACGCTCCGCCCGCTCGCGACATCGGTCACCCGCACCCGCGTGCCGAAGGGCAGGCTACGATGCGCGGCGGTGAAGTCGCTTGGATCATAGGCCTCGCCGCTGGCGGTGCGCTTGCCGGCGAAGCGGTCGGCATAATAGCTGGCCTCGCCGGTGGCGATCGCGGCTTCGGGTGCCAGTCCGGGGGCATTGGCATGGGAGATCGCGCAAGGAGAAAGCAGCATTGCCGCAATGGCAATCGCCAGCCCCCGCTCAAATCTTGCCCCCATTACCCACGCCTTGCAGTTGTCCCCGGCGCGGGCCTGCCGCCGATCGGTGAACAAATCCACACCGGCGAGCCGATCCTGCGGCATATGGTGGTTGCGCGGCGACGAACCGCGCAACCGCCGCGCTAGTCAGGCCGCGTCGAAGGCGAGGGTGTAGGTATAGCTGCGATAGGGAGTCGCAGATCCCGCCGGCGCCTCGGTGCGGTGGCGTACCAGCATCAGATAGATGCCGGCATCGCTCGGCTTCAGGGTGAAATTGCCCTGCGGATCGGAGGTCGTCGTGGCGACGATCTTCCTGCCGTCATAATTGCCCGCCGCGCGGAACAGCGTGACTTCGGTGTTCGCCAGCGGCTTGCCGTCGAAGAACAGCCGGAACTTCGCGTCGCTGCCCGAGCTGATCTCGCTCGGATGGGTGATCGCCTGCACTTCCAGCGCGGTGCCGATCGGCTTGAGCGCACCGCTGCTCGCCGCACCCCGCGTCACATAGGCCTCCGCCAGCGTCGTGCTCTGCACCGCGACTTCTCTGGCACCGGCCGGCGGCGCGCCATCCTCGCCGGCGATGATCCACTTGCCGCCCACCGAATACATCTTGCCCATCCGGCCCAGCCGCTGGCCTGTGGTGAGGCGATAGGTGCCCTCGGCCGAGAGGTCCGCCTCGAACACGGTCAGGTCGCGCAGATAGGTCGGCTTGCCGACTTCGCCGCGCGTCCCGTCCGGCTTGATGAAGTGGAAGGGCGCATCCTTCATGCCGATCTCGGGCACGAACGGATCCTCGCCGAACGCCGAGGTGAGCGTCACATGATCGCCCTTGCCCACGTCGAACAGGGTGGGGAGCAGATAGGGCATGTGCGCCTGGGCGGCGCTGCCCAGCGCGATCGCGCCCAGCGTGCCCAGCAGGATCAGTTTCGGAAATCGCATGATCGGCCCCCGTGAAAGCGTGTGGCGATCGATTATTGCGATTCACTATCAATCGCAAGCGCGGATCGGAGCAAGGCGGCCTTTCCGCAGAGGCCGCCCCGCCCGGCTCAGTTCCCGGCCGCCTCCCGCATGCGCCGCGACTCCGCCGATCCTTCGTCGAGGAACACATAGAGCGCGGCGATCCTGCCATCGCGCACCAGGATGAAGTCCCATCCGGTATAGGCAGGCGCTTCGCCCCTGGGTCCCGATCCCCAGCCGAGCCGCCCGGCATTGTGGAGCATCTGCGGATTGCCGGGCGCATAGGCGAAGTCGGGATGCATCGCCCGCAGCGTGCCGGCGAACGCGTCGATCGCGGCATGGCCGGTGACCGGCCCGGTCGGTGCATAGAGTACGCCGTCCTCGGCCCAGAGTTCCTCGATCGCGGCGCGCCGGCGCCCGGAATCGCCCTCGCCGAAGACTTCCTCGAGGTTGCGCAGCAGCAGTTCGCGGATGCGATCGGCGGATTCGCTGTTCGGTACCATCTCGTCCTCCATCAATCAGAGACATCCCCGGGGAAGAACCCCGGGGAGCTTCCGTCATTAGATCTGTGCCTGGCCGCCATCGACGAACAGCTCGACGCCGTTGACGAAGCTGGCATCGTCGGAGGCGAGGAACAGCACCGCCCTGGCGATCTCCTCGGGCTGGCCGACGCGGCCGGCCGGGATCAGGCTCGCCAGATAGTCCTTGGTGCCCTCGGCCTGTTCGCCGCCGCCGAACAGCTCGTTCAGGCCGGCGGTGTCGGTCACGCCGGGGCTGACGGCGTTGACCCGGATATGGCGGTCCTTGAGGTCGAGGATCCAGTTGCGCGCGAAGTTGCGGATCGCCGCCTTGGTCGCCGAATAGACGCTGAACGCCGGCGTGCCCGAGATGCTGGTGGTCGAGCTGGTCAGGATCACCGAGGCGCCGTCCTTGAGCAGCGGCAGCGCCTTCTGCACGGTGAACAGCACGCCCTTCACATTGGTGGAGAAGGTCTTCTCGTAATGCTCCTCGCTGATCGCGCCCAGCGGGGCCATCTCGCCGCCGCCGGCATTGGCGAACACCACGTCGATCTGCGCATGCTGCTGCTGGACCGCGTCATAGAGCCGGTCGATATCGGCGAGCTGGGCCATGTCGCCGCGCACCCCGGTCACTCGCCCGCCGATCGCCTTCACCGCGGCGTCGAGCGCGTCCTGGCGGCGGCCGGTGATGAACACCGATGCGCCCTCGGCCACGAATGCCTTGGCCGTGGCCAGGCCGATGCCGCTCGTGCCGCCGGTCACCACCACCACCTTGTCCTGGAACTTGTTCGCCATCTTCTGTCTCCTTCGGTTCGGCAAAGCGCCGTTGCCCGCCTGAGATGCAGCGTGAACGATGATGCGTGTAGTCGGCGAATATGGCACTTAGCGTTCCATTGGAGGAACGATGATGCGGGTGGATCTCAATGACTATGCCTATTTCGCGGAGGTCGTCGCGCATGGTGGGTTCGCCGCGGCGGGGCGGGCATTGCGCGAGCCCAAGTCGAAGCTCAGCCGCCGCATCGCCGGGCTGGAGGCGCGGCTTGGCCTGCGCCTGATCGAGCGGTCGAGCCGGCGCTTCCGCGTCACCGATACCGGCCAGGCCTTCTACGAGCGCTGCCGGGCGATGCTGGCGGAGGCCGAACAGGCCGAGGCGCTAGTGCTGCAGGCCCAGGCCGAGCCGCATGGCCGCATTCGCTTCAGTTGCCCCACCGGCATGCTCGAGCCGATCGCCGGTCTGATCTCGTCCTTCCTGCAGCGCTATCCCAAGGTCCGGCTCCAGCTGGTGGCGACCGATCGCCCGGTCGACCTGATCGCCGAGCGCGTCGATCTCGCGCTGCGCGTTCGCGCCAGCCTGACCAGCGATGCCGCGCTGACGATGCGCTCGCTCGGCAAGTCGACCCGCATTGTCGTCGCCAGCCCGCAGCTGGCCAACCGGATCGAGACGATCGAGCAGCTCGGCGAAGTGCCCGCGCTCGCGACCAGTGACGCGGCCGATGATCTCGAATGGCATCTCGAGACGGAGGCGGGGCGCAGCCATGTGTTGCGCGTCGAGCCGCGCCTGGGCTGCGAGGACATGGCGGCGGTGCGCAGCGCCGCGATCGACGGGCTGGGGGTCGCGATCCTGCCTGATCATGTCTGCTTCGATGCGCTGGAGTCCGGCCGTCTCGTCCGCGTGCTTCCCGAATGGCGCGGGGTGCAGGGGATCGTCCATCTGGTCTTCACCACCCGCCGCGGGCTGCCGCCCGCGGTGCGCGCGCTGATCGACCACCTCGCCGCCGGCTTCCCGCGCACCCGCGCCTAGCGCGCGTTCGACCAGGTCGAGAGCACGACCTGGCGCTCCACCTTGTCCTCGTTGCGCAGCGTCAGCTTCCAGGTGGCGCGGGTGATCGCCCGATCTACCAGGATGCCGCGGAACAGCTGGCTCGCCTCGGGGTTGCCCGCCAGGTTGCTCCCCAGCGCCGTGCCCTTGTCGTCGGCCAGTGTCGCGGAGACGGTGTTGGCGGCGACGAAGGTGACTCCAAAATTCCGGGCATCCTCCACCGGGATGGCGATCTCCATCACCTGCCCAGGTGCAAGCATCGCCACCTTGGAGAAATCGCCCGCATCCGGGTCCTTCGGGTCGGCGAGCCCGAGGAATTCCAGGCAGGCGCGGGCGAATTCGAACAGCCGCCCGCCACCGCCGCCCGGCAGCAGCGCGGCAAGCTTGCCCTGCGCGCCCTGCTTGCCTGGGCCGATGGCAAGGCGCGGCTTCACGAAGGACGAGAATTGCGATGTCCCGGTCAGGCTGGTGTGGATGGTGCGCTCCACCGCATGGTCCTCGATCGTCCAGATCGCGGAGGATTCGGCGACCACCCCGTCGTTCATCGCCAGCATCCTGCACACCGGCGGCAGCGGGTTTCCGGCCAGGATCGAGAAGGGCACGCCCTTGCGGTTGACGTTCACCTGGTTGAATCGCAGCACCGATACCGGCCGCAGCTCGCGCAGCGCGTCCATGGATTTGCCGGCCAGCTCCAGCGGGATGCTGATCAGGTCGGCGCAGCTGCTGCCCCGGTTGGGCGTGCCCAGCATCACCAGGTGCCCCACCTGCGGCTTGCCGTCCGGATAGATCGGCATCGCCGCATGGATATAGCGCCGGCTGATCAGGCCGCCCATCGAATGGGCGACGAGGTCTACATGCCAGGCGTTGCGGTTGGTCTGGGCATATTCGACATAGCGCGAAAGCTGGGCGGCATTTTCGTCGATCGTGTTGGTCGGCGCGAAATTGCCGGGTTCGTCGCCGGTCCGCATCCGGCCATGCTCGGGCTTCTCGCCCACCGGGAACGCCTTCCAGTCATAGGAATGGCTGGTGGTCAGGATGTTCTGCCAGATTTCCCAGGCCTGCCAGTTCGACCACAGGCCGTGGACGAGCACGACCGGCTTCGGCACCACCTTCAGGTTGCGCGTCATCTCGTCGGCCTTCTTGCCCTTGTCCTCCACCTCGGCCCGGATGCGCTGGACCAGCCGGGGGCGGCCGTCGTCGTACCAGGCATAACCCGAGCTGTCCCATTCGAAGGTGATGTCGCGCTGCTCGCCCGCCGGCACGCTCAGCGTGCCTTCGTCCAGCGTGCTGTCCGGCTTGGCGCCGTCCCATTTGTCGCCCTTGTAGGTCTCGCGCAGCTTGAGCGTCGCCAGCTTCTCCTCGGGGCCGTCATTGGCGACGGTGGCGGTGATCCGCACGATGTTGCCGTCGATCGTGCCGGTCTGCTCGGTGATCTTCCGCCAGGCGCCCCAGGTCGGGAAGCGCATGTCCTCGAACTTGAGGTCGACCAGCCGCAGCGCCCCGCCGCAGCGGCGCAGGTTCCAGCTCAGCGTGTCGGTCGCCCCGGCAAGCGTCTCGGAATGGCTGCCGGTCAGCCGGTCGGGCTCGCGCGGATCTACCCGGTCCGATCCGTCGCTGGAGAACTGCACCGGGTCGATCGTCGTCGGCAGGTCGGCGATGGTGCGGCTGGCGCCTTCCTTCGCCTTGCACTGTCCACGGAAGCTGCCCGATTCCGATCCGGAAACGACGCCCTTGATCTCGGGCAGGCGCACGCTGACGCGGTAGGTACCTTCGGTGTCGACCCCGATATTGACGTCGGCGTCGAGCCCGTTGCCATTGGCGCGCGTCTCGCTCTTCGAGACGAAATTGCCCGATACCGTGCGGTACATGCGCTGCTGCATGCACATGTCCGTGTCTTGCGCCGCCTTGGTCTCTATCGAGATCGACTTCAGATTGATGTTCGCCCGGCCCAGGCTGATGTCCGGATTGTCCGTCGCGCGCACCGTCACTTGCGCGGCATAGTCATAGGTCATCGACCAGCTGGTCGTGTCCGTGCCCTTGCCGGATACGCGCGCCACCGTCTTGTCCTGGCTGTTGGCGATGTGCCGGCTGTACTGGACGTTGCCCACCCAGCCGCTGGTGCATTTCGCCGGCGCGGCCTTCATCCCCGCAGCTGCCGGCACGGTCGCGCTCGACAGCATCAGGCCCGCTGCCAGCGCCGGCAAGGTGCGTAGGACGATCATACCGGAAACTCCCGTTGGTGCTGCGGCCAGCTGTCGCCGGCGCGGCTCGCTGTCGCGCCGGAAATTGCCGGGGCGGGCGCGGGCGCGACGGGCAGGGCGCTGCCGCGATGGGGCCCGCCGCCATGGCGATGAAACCCGATGCGAGCCGGGTGGCTTGCCCGTCCGCTCCTGTGCCGCATGCGGCGGAAGGATGCGCGCGGCGGCGCGATGTCCGGCGTGGTCGCGCATGCGGCTGGCTTCGTCGCGAAGCGGTTCGCCCGCAGCGCCGATGACCGGCTTGGGCGAGCCCAGATGGAAAGCACCGGACGCCCAGCCTAGCGGAGCGCGGTTCTCGGCTCTTCGCCGTCCGGAGTCCGGCAATGGCTTCGGCGCGTTGCCCCCGCCTCGCCGCACGAAGCGCAGCCGAGCCCCTTTGTGAAAGCCGGACGGATGAGACAGATGTTCAACCTTGCCATGCTCGGCCTGTTCGCGGCGTCCTCCGCCGCGCCGGTGCCGACGGCCCTGGCCGCGCCCGTCGACAGCCGCGCCCCGAAGAAGCTGGTCCAGCGCTGGACCGCCCGCGCAGCAGATCCGGGCACCGGCCTGCCCGGCTGGACCTCTAAGGCGCCCGACATCCATGTCCACCAGCCGGCC
Organism: Sphingomonas sp. OTU376; assembly: GCF_038440415.1. NCBI lineage: Bacteria > Pseudomonadati > Pseudomonadota > Alphaproteobacteria > Sphingomonadales > Sphingomonadaceae > Sphingomonas > Sphingomonas sp. OTU376. The sequence goes on from NZ_JASATQ010000052.1 coordinate 8,633, forward strand.
AATCTGGCGCGGATCCCGGTGGCCGAGATCGACCTGTTGCGCCGCCGCGCGATGGTCGCGTTCGAGGCGCTGATGCGGCAGCCTTCGCTGCGCGACGTGCGCGGCACCAGCCTCCAGGCGGACATCAACATCTCGGTGGTGCCGACGCTGGACGGCGTGCGGCTGGTTGCGGCGATCTTCAGCATCCGCGCCAAGAGCGTCATCGCCGGCAAGCCCGACACGGTGCTGCGCGACGGCCGCTACGTCACGCCCTCGGAAGAGGGCGCGGTGCTCAACGTGCACCTAAACCCCTATGACATGATGGCCCGCCGCCGGGTCCAGGCCGAGGGGCTGTGGGGCGGTGGCCTCCAGGTCCGCACCGGCGCCGCCTATGGCCTCTACCTCGCCGATCGTCTGCCCGACTATGATCCCGATGCGGAATATGCCTGGGGTCCGCGGCCGCTCGCGCTGCAGCTGCAGCAGGATCGCAGCTGGTACCAGCCCGGCGCGGCGGGCGTGCATCCGCTGCTCGTGCATGTCTCAAGCTATTCCCAGGAGAATGACGATCTGCGCAGCGACCGGCTCAGCCCCGAGCGTCCGGTCTCCCGTCTCGCCGCGGCGATGTTCATGACCGACTGGGAAGACGTCCGGCGCCGCATGAAGGCGGTCCGGTAACCGCGCGCATCACCCGCATCGATCAGGAGTAGACCATGCAGCATCTCTATCGTGCGGCGGCGCTCGCCGCTGCCTTTCTCGCCACGACCCAGGCCGCGCAGGCCCAGGGCTTCCTCAAGCGTCTCGCCGAACGCGCCGTGGGTCATGCCGAGAGCGAGGCGGAGCAGAAGGTGCGCCAGGGCGTCACCAGCGCCGTGGACGGTGCCGGCCGCAAGCGCGCGCGCAACCCCGAGGCGGCACCCGAAGGCAATGCCGGGGCGAGCGACGCCGGTGGTAACGAGCAGCCTGCGCCAGCGCCTGCGGCCGCCAGGGCGGTTCGCTATGTCGGCGACATTGCCGTCCCGGCGGACGTGGAAGCCCAGAAGACGCGGTACAACAAGTTCGGCGAAGTCAGTTGCAACGATTGCGAGGGCGGGATCGAGCTGGACGGCCGCCCGAAGTTCGAGTTCGACGAATTCAGCGGCAAGTATAACGAGCGCGCGATGCGCGTCGGCACCTGGACGGTCGGGCAGAGCCTGCGCTGGCAGGGCAGGGCCTCGGTCGGCACGCTGACGCTGCTCCGCGAGGAGACCGTCGACGGCTTTCGCTGCCGCCGGCTCGAATATCGGCTGGTCAGGGGCAAGGCCTCGGCCAGCCGCCCGAGCCTGATCTGCTGGGGGCTGGCCAGCAGCGCCTCGTCGGTGGAGAACTGGCACGAAGTCTATTGATCGCGGCGCCGTTGGGGGGAGGGAGCGGCTGGCCGGCTCAGTCCTCGTCGATGCTGGCCGGGGCCGCCCCTGCATTGTCGTCCGACATGATGCCCGTGGGGATCCGGATTCCCCAGGGCGTGTCCTCGTCTTCCTCTTCCTTCAGCAGCTTCAGGATCTCGCCGATATCCTGGATGCGCTGCTCGATGTCCTCGATCGCCTCGAACTTGCGGGCGCCGAAGAGCCTGGCCCAGTCGGGCAGCTCCTTGCCGGCATGCTCGCCTCCCGCGATCCGCCGGCAGTAGATGCGATAGGCATAGGGGCCGCCGTCATAGTCGGACGTGCCCAGCCGCAGCCCCATAAGGTCCCATGAGGCCTCATGCCGGCGCGAACGCAGGATCGATGTGCGAAGACGGCCCGAATTGTCCGGCCTGCCGACCGCCTGGACCACATCATCGACGGCGAATACGAATCCCTCCACCGTCGGCTCCCGCGTCCCCGGATGTTTGCTGTCCGTCGCGAAGCGGCAGAGCCGGTTGACCCGCGGGAAGATGTCGAGGCGGGATATCAGGATGTGCCCCTCCCGATCGAGGCGGACAAGGGCGTAGACGCCGGCATGGCGCTCGCTGAAGTGCCTTTGCTTGTGGTCATCGTCGAGTTGAAGATTGACCACGAAGGCAAGCTCGGTCGGGTTCAACCCGCCTCGCTCGAGATAGCCGTGAAGGCGCTGCGTGATGACGCTGCAATAGGTGGACACCTGGTTTCGTACGCCTTCGTCCGGGTGTTTGCCGGCGAACTTCTGGCCGAAGTCGACCACCTTCGCGATCGATTCGAGCGAGATCTTCGTCGAGCGCTGTGAGTCCGGATTGAGAATTGCATTCACTTGCGAGCGCGTCAGGCCCGTCAGGCCAGGAAGGTCGTCTTTCTTCACCCGGTTTCTGTCGCTCGTCGAATTGACTGCCTTCAGGATACGTGTCGTCAATCCCATCAGTGACTTATCGTCAATCGTAACTTCACCCGCACCAGTTGCCTGGGCATCCTCCTCTTCCAACATTGCGTTCCCCCGTACGCCTAATCGGACGGTTCTACGCAGAATCGTATCAATGTCGCCATTTTTCTTAACCACGCCGGAGTCGGGCGCATGGTGAAGTCCCGAGTTCGCATCGCGAACCTAGTTTCAAGCACTACTGTCCAAATTGCCGCACAGTAATGCGTAGAAACCCGATCGTTGTGTGAAGATTGATTCGATAAAAATCGGCCCAGCTAGGATAATCTAATAATAAAGTCGATAGAAGAATCGCTAATTATTGGTTAAATTAGTACCAAGCTCGAGGTAATGGCCTCGATGCGGTCGCGAGAGCCAACCTGCAGCCCATTTGAAAATGGGGAGGAAGGCAGAAGGGGTTAACGATGGGCATCGTCTCGGTGGTGTACAATGTCTTCGAGGGGCCGGGGGTCGCGCTCGACATCTCCGCCCTGTGGCGCAACGTCTCGCAAACCTGCGACGCGCTTGCCAAGAAGCTCCGGATTCCGCAGCGCGCGGTACCGCAGGCGCGCGAAGGCCTGCCGGCGCCGGAAGATTTGCGCCCGACCGCGATCGAGCTCGATATCCGGACGACCCATGGGCGCGAGATCGAGGTCGGCCGGCGTCGTGCGAACCGGAGGGTTAGGCGCATTCTTGCAAGCCTCCTTGGCATGACCATCGATGCGAGCGATGCCGAGCTCAAGCGCATCAAGGCCGGGCTCGCGTCTCGCATCGCGGAGGTGCTGACAGGCCTGTCGGGGCGGTTGCCCGGCCTCGCAAGCGCCAAGGTGCAGACGGAATCCGCGCTCTCGGGTTTCAAGGCGCTCAATGCCGTCCATGATGTCCCCACTGCTCGATCGGCGCTCGAATGGTTCGCCACGACCCTGGCGACGGCGCTGGCGGAGGCGGTGGTCAACGCGCACCTGTTCAAGGGGGAGATGGGATTTCGCGACGCGTTCGGCTTCGCGCTCGGGGTCGGCGGGGCGATCGCGCTCATCGGCATTGCCGCGGGTATCGGCTGGGCGCAATTCCGGAGGCCCCAGCTTGGGCGTCGGATCGGTGGATATGGCCTGTTCGCCATCGCGCTGGGTGTTGTCGGCTTCTTCATGCTGGGAATCGCCCATTATCGCGAGGCACTAGCCGACAAGAGTGCGGATGCCGCCGCAATGGCGCAGGCAACGATGGCTAGCGCCCCGTTCGCCCCGCTCACCGACACGTCGCTGATGCCCTATCTGATCCTCAACCTCGCCGGCTTCGCGCTGGTCTGCTGGAAGTCGATCTCCATGTGGGGGTTCCTGGACCTCAAGCGCCTCGAGCGCGCGGCGGCCACGGCGACCGCCCGCTTCGAGGCTGCCAAGGAGCGGGCGCGTGCGCAGTGCAATGCCGCGCGGGGCCTTGCGCTCGACATGGTCGACCGGCTGCTCAAGGTCGCGGAGGATCATGTCGAGCAGGGTGATGCGCTGACTGCGAAGGCGCAGGAAATTCGCGATGACTTTCTCGGCGACGCCAATGCGATCGCGGATGCGGCCATCGCGCGCGAGCAGGAATATCGCGAAATTGTCGAGATGGTGCATCCCAAGCGCGGCAGCTTGACCCGCTTCAACGCTGATCCGCCGCGCATCGCCGTGGTGCCCCTCGCGATCGACCCGGGCGAGACCAATGCGAAGGGGGCCCTCGTCGCGCGCCTCGCCAAGATCCGCGACGCCATGCCGATCATGACTGACGAGATCGGTACGGCGACCGATGAAGCCATCTCCAGGATCGGCGAGATGGGCGCGGCGGCCGAGGAATCGGCGCGCAGCAACCCGCGCGGTCGGGGCGACAATATCCTTCGGTTCGGCAGGTAAGGAGATAGGTCATGGCATTTCGATCCGTCCGCTTCGACAGCGCTCCGAAAACCTCCTGGAATGCATTTCCCGGCGACCGGCCTTCTCCCTGGCGGCTGATCCTGGCCGGCGCGGCCATCGTGGTGATGCTGCTGGGCATGGCGGCCTGGTATGCAAGCGGTGCGCAGCAGGGGGATGCGACGGAGCGCGATCCCGCCACCCTGTGCCTCCTGCGGGGGCCGGCCTCGCGCGCGGAACTGACGCTGCTCGACCAGACCGACGCGCTGGCGGCGGGCGCCGGGCAGCATTTTACCCGGCTGATCAACCATGTGCGGGATACGTTGCCGCGCAACGGTCGCCTGACGATCGTTCCGTTCGGCGGCGACCTCGGCCAGCCCCTGGCCGTGGCGTTCGACATCTGCTCGCCGGGCAAGGGCGCGGAGGCCGACACGCTGAATGAGGGAGCGGTTCGGCTCCAGCGCGACTATGAGACGCGCTTCGTCGCTCCCTTGGGCAAGGCCGCGGCCGAACTCGCGGTTCCGCGCGAGAGCAGCCAGTCTCCGATCGCCGATCAGATCCTGCGCGCGGCGAACGATCCCACGATCGGGTGGCGCGGCGAGGAGCGTATCCTGAACCTCATGACCGACGGCCTCGAGAACACGCCGGCGTCGTCCATCTACACCAGCGGAAAGATCGTGTTGCCGTCGCCCCCGTCCGACCTGCTGCGCGGTGTCACGGTGAATTATTTCGAGCTCGCGAGTGCCAGGAACAGTGTGCTCCAGACGCCCGCTGTCCGTGCCGCGTGGAAGGCGTGGTTCGAAGCGGCGGGGGCCAAGGTGAACATGTATGCGCCCGGTTACGCGGTCCCGGCCTGGGGTGTGTCGGCGGAGCGGTAGGGTCGATCCGCTTCCGTTCGATGTCTTGCTCCCAAGGCGGCTTTACGTCTGGGGGAAAGTTCTCATCGCCCACGCGTCGGGAACTCGCCCGAGCGGAAAAAGATGCCCCTGTCACAAGCGGTCAAAACAGCAATCCAATGGGTTACGAGGAAGGCGCCGAATTGGTCCTTTCTCACCGATTGACTTGTGCGAAGTGCGGCATAGGCTGCTGAGATCTATGCGATAACGAACTCAGTCGTCGCAGTCGGGGGTGTCATGCGAAGCTTGCAGGAGGGAGGCGGCGCGTTGCGCGGAAGCCTGGCGGCTGCGCTGCGCGTGGGCCGCGTGCGGCGATGAGCTTCGGGCGCGACATATCGGTTCTGTTGTGTGTGAGTGTCGCCACGGTTGCGTTGGGCGCTTGTCGCGCGGGGCCGGTCGAGCCACGTTCGGATCAGGCGGCGCAATCGGCGCGGCCTGAAAAGGCAACGCAGCCGACAAAGCCCGGCCCGGACGTGGCCAAGCCTATCGATTTTGCTTCAGACCTCTATCTGGACAACGTGTGCGAGGCTGAACTGCAGGAGATGCGGTTCAAGAAATTCCAGTCGTACGACTTCATCTACGAGAGCCCGCTGCCGGTAAGAGTGTCCGGCAGCTATGCCGAGGTCCGGGCGAGGGAGGCTGGCTCCGCGGCGACCGTCTATGACGAGATCGAGGCGACGATCTTCCGCGACGTCGAAATCGAAGTCGAGGCGAAGCAGGTGGCGCCCGACTATTCGTTTCATAGATGGGGCATGCCGTTCGCGGTAAGCGATCACCCCTTTTCCGCGCATCGGCAGCTCAAGCACCAGCGCGCGATGGGGGCGACCTTCCCTTTCCTCGACCTGGCCAGGATCCCGTTCCGCGACGCGGACGACGTCGATCAGCCCTTTCCGAAGGGGAATAATTTCAGCCGCAATTTCATCTCCGTGCTCAATTTCCTCGCGAGCCGGGGCGAGAGTGTCTGGGGGCGCGGCGATGGCTTCGATGCGCGGCAGAAGGCGCGTGAATTGCGGCTGGGCACCACCGGAACCGAATATGAGCGCGCGCAGGCGATAAATGGCGATGCTCTCGCGGCGTTAAGGCGGATCTCGCCGGCCGAGAAGTTCTCCATCAGTATTCGTGGTTCTTACATCCTGATTTCTCTTGGGAGGCCCGCGCTATTTGTCGCGGCCATCGATACCGGAAAAGATGCAGTCGGGCTGCGTGCCTGCAAAGGGGGTAGATAATGGGCCGGCGTCTAATCTCGGGCGGAAAGCTCGGCAGCTTCGTGGATCTGAATACGATCGAATTTTCGGATATTAAGATCCTAATCGATGCTATTCTTAGCAACGTTAATCTCGGGTCGAGCTCGGAGCCATATAAGAGTAAATGGTTTCAGAATATAGAGCCGCTAGGTTGGTCAACTTACGAAAAATTCAAATTCCTTCTGGTGACACTTGAAGATATTCCTCTGGCGCTCGGCACTGGGAAGGGGTGGACCGCTGTTGATGGGTCAAGCAAGAATTTCGCCATCGGCTTCGGGTATGATCCATACAGGCAGCGAGGTCGGGTATATGAAGATATGCGGGTGGTTGGGCTATTGCCGAGTGATCCGTCGCTTCTTAACAGGCTTAAAGGAGCAAGTGGCCTAAATCAGGATGACATGAATGCGTTAATGCGGGACATTTTTACTGGTCGCACTGTGTCATTCGATCAAGCGGCTGGGCTATTTAAAGCCGTCGAAGGGGATGCGGAGAAAATCATCAATGAGTGGTATAAAGATATTCCAGAATCCATAGAGCGTGCAGTTATATTTGACTTAAAGTACCACGGGTACCTGCTTCCCCCTAAATACAGTACAAATTCTCCGAATGACAAATATCAGGTTGAGCTATATAACCTTCTCGATAAAGGTGATTTTATCGGTGCTGCAGTAAAGTTGGGGCTTACCGATGGATCAGTGATCAATCACGGCGGTTACCTGCGTGATGTGACGCGCGCGCGTGTGTTGCTCTACTCCCAGATGCTAACCGACAATTCGGGCTTGCTTGGCCCAGCTATGGGCATTCTGGACGTGTTGCCGGCGTTGCAGGGGGCCCCGCTCACCGTACCGCTCACCGACAAGGCCTTACAGGCATCGCTCGACTTTGTTGCTGAGCTCCAGTCGCGGCTGGGAGAAATCCATGCGTGGGAAGCCAGCGCCAGTGCGACCGCCAATGCGACCGGTGACGCAAGGCTGATCAACGCCAGAAACGATTTTCTGAATGCCGCGCTGACAAACAGCCGGCGGGTGCTTGAGGCCCATGGCTTTCATCTCAATTCGGATCAGAACACTTCGCTCAGCCAGGCGGCGATGGAGGCGCATGTCCCGTCGGAGCATCTGCGGCTCATTTACGGCGATCGCACCTTCGCGCCGTACGAGGTTTTCCTCGTGCCGGCCGGCACGCCGAAGGAAGTCAGTGGGGGTAACTCGCTGGGCGGCCTCCCGGCGCCAACAAGCGGCCAGCGCCGCGTGGTCAAGTACGATCATGATTCCGGCCAGTTCGTCACCTTCCTGACGAATTCGATTGAGGGAACGCCTGCGGTCACCTTTGTGAACGGCGCGGATCGCACGCTTGCGGTGGTCGAGAGTGCACAGCTGATCACCAATTTCGAGCGCTCGGGGAACGGCTATCGGATATCCTTCCTCGACGGCGACGTGATCACGGTGACCTCGACTACGGACTCCGCGGGAGAGCACGTGCAGGCTCGTGTCGTGGACCAGAATGGCGCAGCAAGTGTCTACCGTGCGGCTCCGGATCAGCCGATCGTGGTCGGACAGACCGGAAGCTTGTTCCTAAGCGGCGCCTATCAGGGCCAATGGGCAGCCAATGATTTCGAAAATATTCCGGGACTCGATAATGCCTATGTGCTCGCGAAAGTTCTTGGCCGCGCAGGCGCTCCTTCTGAAATGGGTGGCGACGATGGGCCGCTCATAGAACTGAAGGAGATCGTCGATCCCGACGGACCGGTGACATATAAGATACGCATCAATCCCGATGGGACCAAGGAAGCGGTCACCACCTTCCACTTGAACAACGGCACGACCGGTGTCGGGGATCGTATCGTTCAGGTCACCAAGCAGACGGTATTCGAGGGACAGAACGTAACTGTCTATTCGTCGGTCACGCGAACAGGCGACGACGCCACGGTGACCTATGTTCGCGAGCGGGCACCTGCACTTGAGGACATCGGCTACGTAGATCCCAAAGTCGACATCAAGTTCGAGAACCACATCCTCACGCTTGAGCAATTCGGCTCGATCTTCGGTTCGAACATCGGCCGCTACCTGGCCGGCGACAACGTAGCGGCGCAGATCGCGCTGGGCGCGGTCCTTTCGACGGTCAGCGGCAATCTCGGCGAGCTGGCGGACGATCTCCTCAACGACGTCTATGGACTGGACGGGGTCACCCCGCTGAGCGCGGCGACCAAGGTCGACGAGGCGCTTCGCGATATCGGCAGCGAGTTCCTCCAGAACCTGAAGTCCGCCGGCGCCGGCGCGCTTTCCTCGTTCCTGCTCAGCGAGATCTTCGATGCCATCGGTATCGGCGGCGTGCCGGGTGCGCTCGGCCAGGCGGTGGGCGGCGCCTATCTGTCGGCGGCCATCGAGGCCTTGCCCGAGCTCCTTGCCGGAACGAAGAGCTTCAGTGCGGTCTTCAAGGGCATCGATCCGCTTTCGATCGCCGCCTCCTGGCTCGGCAGCACGCTGGCCTCCGAAATCGCCGAATTCGATACGATCGGCGGCCAGCTCGGATCGTCGATCGGCGCAGCCGCCGGTGCGATTGCGGGCTCTGCCATCGCCATCAAGGCGCTGGGGCTTGGCACGGCGGTTGGCGGTCCCGTCGGCGCGCTGGTGGGCGCGTTCGTCGGCTTCCTTGTCGGCGGGCTGATCGGATCGGTGTTCGGGGGAACGCCGCGCTCCGGCGCCGATGTGGAATGGGACGCTTCGAACAACCAGTTCATCGTCGCGAACGCCTATGCCCGAAAAGGCGGCAGCAAGGACGCTGCCAAGTCGGTTTCGGACGCAGTGGCGAACATCTACAATTCGGTGCTGCAGGCTACCGAGTCGAAGCTGCTCGCCCCGGAGAGCGTGCAGGCCGGCAACTATGGCATGCGGAAGAAGGATTGGGTCTACCGGTCGATCTCCACCCAGTCGGAATCCGCGATCGAGGCGCGATTCCATGATGCCGATGCGCTGATCGCCTATGGCGCGGCCAAGGGCCTGAAGGACATCGTCGCCAATTCCGCGGGCGGCGACGTCTTTGTGAAGCGCGCCCTGTTCAGCGCGCTGGACGCCAGCGACGGCGTGGTGGACGACCAGCTGGGCGACGCGACCGGCAACTTCAGCGTCGAGCAGATCGTGGCGGTCATCTCGACGGCGCGCGACTATGCGATGTTCGCGGAGAACGCGAAGGTCATCGCCTCGGCGATCGCGAATGATCCCCAGAGCAATTTCGCGCTGGGCTGGGCGACCACGCTGGCGATGGCCGCGGATCTCCATCTCGACCGGCGCGGCGCGACCGACTGGATCGGCGGCTATGCGACCTGGCTCGACGAGCTCAACGACGGCCGGTTCGACGATGTCTCGGTTGCCGCCAGCGCCGTGGAGATGCGCTTCAACTTCACGACCAATGGACGCGAGTGGTTCGTTGCGAACGGCAACGGCAGCTATCGCGGGACGCTTACCGACGACATCGCCATCGACAAGCAGACGATCGTCAACGGTGCCACTGACGAGGCGGCCGGCGATTTCATCGATCTTCGAACCGAGATGTTCGGCGGGCAGGACATCAAGATCGCCGCGGTGGTCTTCGCGAACGCCGGCAACGACGTCGTCCATGCCTCGGACCTGGGCGACAACGTCTTCGGCGGTGCGGGCAACGACACGCTCTATGGCGGCCGGCTCGACGACTGGCTGTTCGGCGACGACGGCGATGACACGCTCGATGCCGGCGCGGCGGCCGGCGGGCTTGGCGGTGACGGCAATTATCTCGACGGCGGCGCGGGGAACGACATCCTGCATGGCCGCGAGGGCTCGGACTGGCTCGAGGGCGGTGTCGGCACCGACATACTGACCGGCGGCGGCGGCGACGATATCCTGGCGGGCGGTGGCGGCGACGGCGACCAGATGGGCGGCGGCGCGGGCAACGATCAGTATATCGTCCGCCTCGGCGACGGCGTGGACGTCCTGGAGGAAGATCCCGCGGGCGCGCCGGTGGCGCAGTCGGGCGGCGACTATGTCAGCCAGCGCTTCGCCGATCTGATCTCGGGCATCGTCAAGCGCAACTGGGTGGGCAACGCCGCCGGGGTGAACGGCACGACGATCGGTGGTGGCGAGGACGCGATCGTCTTCGGCAAGGATATCGACATCGGCGACCTCCAGCTGTTCCGCTCGAGCAGCGACAGCGACGATCTCGTCATCCGGGTGATGCAGACGGTCGATGGCGTGACGAGCTTCTCGGGCACGCAGCTGACGGTCAAGGACTGGTTCTCCAACCCGTTCAAGCGCATCGAATGGCTGCGCTTCATGGACGGCAACGAAGTCCGCATTGGCGACATCACCAGCTTCATCGTCGGCAGCGCCGGCAACGACGTGCTGATCGGCACGGACGGCAATGACTTCGTCTATGGAGGAGAGGGCGACGACCAGCTGCACCTTCTCGGCGGCGACGATATCGGGAACGGCGGCTCCGGCAATGATCTGATCGCCGGGCATTCGGGACGGGACCTGCTCGTCGGTGGCCTCGGCGTCGATCAGCTGATCGGCGGCAAGGGCGCTGACGCCCTGTCGGGCGATGGCGGCGGCGACGATCTCTATGGCGGTGACGATGCCGACATCCTGTCGGGCGGTCGCGGCGACGGGGACCAGGTTGTCGGCGGTGCCGGCAACGACATCTTCAAATATGCCCGCGGCGATGGCCGGGACATGATGTTCGACGATTTCTCGGCGAACTGGGACGTTGTCTGGAGCAACGGCAACTGGAATGCGGCGGCTGGCTTCGCCTATGTCTCGGCGACCGGTGAAGTCACCGGTCCGGGCGGCACCTATCTGCGCAAGAATGTCGGCACCGCCGCTTTCCCCGACCTGCAATGGGTCGGCCGGTTCGACTATGACAGCGATACGGGCACGCTGCGCTGGTTCAATCCGCCGGCGGGCGCTCCGGTCGTGGCCAATAGCGGCGTCGACACGATAGAATTCGCGCCGGGCATCGATATCCAGGACCTGATCCTGTTCCGGCCGGCCGGTTCGAACGACCTGGTCATCTCCATTGCAAGCGAGAATGCCGAGTTCGCGAGCGCGACTTCCTTCGCCGACAGCGTCACCATCAAGGACTGGTATGCGCTGCCGGGGCAGATCGAGAAACTGGCCTTCTATCAGACGGGCATCCTCGACATTTCCGCGGGCGCGACGAATCTGATCGCGGGAACCGACGGTGCGGACGGCGTCGCCACCACCCCGCTCTCGGGCTCGACCGCGGCGGACTGGATTACCGGCGGCGCGGGCGATGACGTGATCGCCGGTGGTGCCGGCAATGATATCCTTGCAGGCAATAGTGGAGCCGACACGCTCAAGGGCGAGGTCGGCGACGATGTCCTGTACGGCGGCGCGGGCAATGACGTGCTCGACGGCGGCACCGGCGCGGACGTGCTGGTGGGAGGCGCCGGGTTCGATACCGCCTCCTATGCTTCAGCCGGAGCGGGCGTCCGGGCGTATCTGGCGAATGCCGAACTCAATATCGGCGACGCCGCCGGCGACAGCTATTCGAGCATCGAGAATCTGAGCGGCGGCGGCGGTGCCGACCTGCTCGGCGGCGACGCGGGCGACAACGAGCTCAGCGGCAGCCAGGGCGACGACACGCTGTGGGGCGGCGCGGGCGACGACAGCTATATCTGGAATGTCGGGGACGGCGCTGACACGATCCGCGACGCCAGCTTCGCCATGGAGGAAGCCGTTACCGCGGCCGGCGCGCTAGCCAGCGGCTATTCCCAGACCCTGTGGGAAGCGACCGACATCCTGCAGCCCGGCTATGAGGACCGCTATTACTGGCACCTGCAGATCACCGGCCCGAACGGCGAGATCGTATATGATTATGATCTCTTCGCGCCGAATAATGCGAGCGCGACGCAGCCTGATCCCCAGCCGGCGAGCTATCACCAGGCCGGCTGGCTCGGCGGCTTCGCCCGGACCAATGGCCAGCAGGTAACTCGTGCGCATTTCGATACTGCGATCGATGCGGGCGACGATATCCTCGAATTCGGCGCGGGGATCAGCCTCAGCGACCTGAGCTTCCTCGTCAGCGGCAGCGATCTCATCGTCCGCTTTGGCGGCCTGGCGACCAGCCAGGTCACGATCAAGGACCATTTCACCGCCAACAGCCGGATCGAGACGCTCCAGTTCCGCGACGGCCTGTCCGTGTCGCTGGCCAGCATCCTGACCGCGATAGATGGAAACCTGCTTTCCGGCACTGCCGGCGACGACCTGATGATGGGCCAGGCCGGCGCACTGGCCGACCTGATGGATGGCGGCGCGGGCAACGACGTGCTGAGCGGCGGGGCGGGTGCCGACACCCTGCGTGGCGGCGACGGCGACGATGTGCTCGAAGGCGGCGCGGGAGCCGATCTGCTCGACGGCGGCAGCAACTCCGCCTCGAGCGTGAAGGGATGGGGAGACACCGCCCGGTACGTACGCTCGACGGCGGCGGTGCGGGTCGACCTGAACAAGACCACCGCCCAGGCCGGGGGCGATGCCGCCGGCGACATCCTGGTCGGCATCGAGAACCTCACGGGTTCGGCATTCGGCGATACGCTGACCGGCAACGACAGCGCCAATGTGATCGACGGGCTCGATGGCAGCAACATCATCTATGGCCGGGGCGGCGACGACGTCCTGATCGGCGGCAGCGGCAGCGACAACATCTACGGCGATCAGGGCGACGACAACATCTCTGGCGGCGATGGCGGCGACAACCTTAACGGCGGCGACGGCAAGGACCTGCTGTCCGGTGGGGACGGCGGCGACTCCCTTTATGGCGATGCCGGCGAGGACGTGCTCACCGGCGGCGAAGGCAGCGACAGCCTTTACGGCGGAGACGATGACGACAACATCAGCGGCGGCGGTGGCGTCGACTGGATCGATGGCGGCAACGGCAATGACACGATCTCGGGTGGTGCCGGCGCGGACACGCTTTCCGGCGGCGACGGCGATGATCTCTATATCTTCGAAGCGGCCTTCGGTGCCGACACGGTCATCGATTTCGGCGGCCAGAACCGGATCCTGTTCGCTGCGGAAGTGAGCCTCGAGACGCTCTGGTTCGCACGGGTCGGCAACAACCTGCAGATCACCGTGATCGGCACGACGGACCGCGTCACGCTCCAGAACTATTTCGCACCCTCGTGGCCGACCCTGATGGGAGAGGTATCGACACAGACGCATACGCTCTTCCTCGGCCACGCACAGGCGCTCGTAAACGCGATGACTGCGATCTCCGCGGCATCCCCGCCGGCGGTGATGCCGGAGTCGATCGTCGCGATGCTCGGGGAATATTGGCACGCCGGCGGCAAAGCCAGGCCTCAGGCTGCGCCGATCACGCTGACCGTCGACGAAGACAGCGCTTCCGCGCTCACTTCGGTCGCGGCGGTGGATCACGACGACAACATCACCAGCTATGCGCTCGGCACGCCGCCGGCCAAAGCCCAGGTCACGCTCAATCCGCAGACCGGCCAGTTCGTCTATACGCCCGTTGCGGATTTCACCGGCAAGGACAGCTTCTCGATCCTGGTGAAGGATGCGGACGGCAACACGACCGAAGTGCCGGTGTCCGTTGTCGTCCGGCCAGTGAACGACGCCCCGCGCGACGTGCGGCTCGTTGCGGGCGAAGTCCTTGAAGTCATCGAAGGCGCACTGGTCGACAGCCCGATCGCCCGGTTCGTGGCGACGGATATCGAAGGCGATGCGCTCACCTTCTCGCTTACCGACGATGCCGGCGGACGGTTCGATATCACCGGCGACGGCCAGCTGATCCTGCGGGACCCCGGGCTTCTCGATTTCGAGACCGTGCCTTCGCATGCCATCGGCGTTCGCGTGGTCGATTCGAACGGCGCGATCGTGACGCGGAATTTCACGGTCACGGTTCTCGACGGTAACGAAGGCGTGACGATGGCTCCCGTCGAGCCGATGCATATCGACGAGAATCTCGCGGCGGGAGCCGCCGTGGGATCGGTCGCCGCGATCGATCTCAACAGCCCGGGCGGCTCATCCGACGAGCTCCGCTATTATTTCTACTATTCCGGCGGGGCCTATGCGACCTCCGCGGACGGACGTTACGTCATCGACGCGGTCAGCGGCGCGATCAGCACGGCAACGCCCCTCAACTTCGAGGAAGGCGAGTCCAGCAGCGCCTACAAGGTTGTGGCGCGCAACAACCAGGGCAATCCCGGCTTTGCTCAGGCGATGGTGACGGTGACGATCAACATCGGCGATGTGAACGAGCCCAACGCGATGCCATCCAGCTATGCGATGCAGGTGGCCGAGAACCAGGCGATCGGCACGGTGGTCGGCGAGGTGCTGGCGAGCGACACCGATATCGGCAGCGTGTCGTTGGGCGGGCAGCGTTATTATTTCCTCCATCAGGGCGTCGTGAGCGCGACGTCGTTCGATGGCCGCTTCACGATCGATGCTACCACTGGACGCATCAAGACCGCGATGGTCCTCGATTTCGAGGGCATGGCCAGCGGCGAATATGTCGTCGCGGCACGCGACAATCTGGGCGCGAGCGGCTTCAACCAGGTAACGACGACAGTCACGATCGGCATCGCGGATGGCAACGAAGCGAACAGCTTGCCTGCCGACTATCTGCTGAGCGTCGCCGAGAACAATGCGCCCGGCAAGCAGGTGGGCACCATCGTCGCGAGCGATCCGGACCACAGCGGCAGTGCCTTCAGCCAGCAGCGCTATTACTTCTTCAAGGACGGGGTCGCGAGTGCGACGTCGTTCGACGGACGCTTCACCATCGATGCCGTATCCGGCATCATCACGACCGCGACGACGTTCGATTTCGAAGCGGAGGCAGCCCCGACGGACTATGTCGTCATTGCCCGCGACAATCAGGGCGCTGCCGGCTATAACGAGACCAGCTCGACCGTGCGGATCGGCATCGCCGACGCCAACGAGCCGAACAGCATGCCGGGCAGCTACGCGATGGGCGTGGCCGAGAATGTCGATATCGGCACGGCGCTGGGCCAGGTCTCGGCGAGTGACGTGGACGGTGCCGGAAGCGCCGGAAGCCAGCAGCGCTATTATTTCCTCAACAATGGAGAGGTGAGCGGCACGTCGCTCGACGGCCGCTATACGATCGATGCCATCACCGGCGTGATCAAGACGGCGGCGGCGATCGACTTCGAAGCCGAGCCCGAGCCGCTTTCCTACACCGTGGTGGCGCGGGACAATCTTGGCGAGGGTGCCTATAGCCAGGCCACCAGCACCGTCACGATCACGGTGGAAGACCGGAACGATCCGAACTGGCTGCCGGCCGACATCGAAATGCGCTTCGCGGAGAACCAGACGGGGATCGTCGGTACGGTGGTGGCAACCGACGGCGATCTTGGCGGGTCGGTATTCGCGCAGCAG
Source organism: Sphingomonas sp. OTU376 (assembly GCF_038440415.1). Lineage (NCBI taxonomy): Bacteria > Pseudomonadati > Pseudomonadota > Alphaproteobacteria > Sphingomonadales > Sphingomonadaceae > Sphingomonas > Sphingomonas sp. OTU376. The sequence goes on from NZ_JASATQ010000052.1 coordinate 24,382, forward strand.
GAATATTTCTTCCTCAACAACGGCGTGCGGAGCCTGTGGTCGTCCGATGGGCGCTACGTGATCGATGCGGTGGGCAATATCCGGTTGTTCAACGCGCTCAACTACGAAACCGAGTCCGGCCCCAGGACCTATACCGTGGGCGCAGCGGACCATGGCGGCGATACCGGGGTCACCAATCTGACGACCTCGCAGGTCAAGATCGTCATCACCGATGTCAACGAGGCGCCGACCGCGATCCACTTCACGCCTTCGATCACCACCCTGGCCGAACGCGACCATGTCGCCACCAACACGACCCTGCCCGCGATCGAGATCGGAACGCTCTCGGTAACCGATCCCGACATCGAGGGGGGCAACAACAGCTACACCTATTCGATCCTGGATGAGCGGTTTGAGATCGTCGGAAATGTCGTGCGCCTGAAGATGGGCGCGGCGATGAATTTCGAGTCGGAAAACACCTACCGGCTGACCATCCTGGCCACGGACGTGAATAGTCCGTTCAAGATTGCCAATTCCTGGAATATAGCGATTGCGGACCTGCCCGATATTTTCGAGGGCACCACCGGCAACGACACGCTGCGCGGTCAGAGCGGCGCGGATCGGATATTCGGCTTCGGTGGCCGCGATTCCATCTTCGGCGACGCGGGCAACGACTGGATCGAAGGCGGCGCCGGCGATGACTGGGCTGCCGGCGAGGACGGCAACGACATATTGTATGGCGGCGACGGTACCGACCAGCTGATGGGCGGCCGCGGCAATGACATCCTCTATGGCGGGAACGTCGACGGCAACGACCTCAATGACGGCTATGACATGCTGCTCGGCGACGACGGCGATGACATAATGTATGGCGGCGCGGGCAACGACTTCCTGTCCGGCGGCAATGGTGCCGACCAGTTTTTCGGCGGCGCCGGCAACGACACGGCCCAATATGGCGACTGGGTGGTCAACATGCCCGGGCTGGTGGTCGATCTCGAGAACAACGCCGCCAATGCCGGCTCGGCAGCCGGGGATGTCTACGACAGCATCGAATCGGTCATGGCCACGAACAGCGACGACACGGTGCTGGGCGACGGCCAGAGCAACACGCTGTGGGGGCGTAACGGCGACGACATGCTGCGCGGCCGTGGCGGCAACGATACATTGCGGGGCGGCACCGGCAACGACACGCTGTACGGCGATGACGGCGACGACATGCTGGTCGGGGAAGACGGCGACGACATCATCTGGGGTGGCTCCGGCAACGACACGCTGCTCGGCGGCGCCGGCGTCGACACGCTCTACGCGGAGAGCGGCGACGATTTCCTCGATGGCGGGGCGGGCAACGACATCCTCAATGGCGGGGACGACAACGACACCTACATCGTCACGCGGAGTTCCGAAGCCGACACGATCTATAACTACGATCCGTCGGGCGACGATATCGACGTGCTGGGTTTCCAGGACAATGTGCGCATCCAGGACAAGGATCTGTGGTTCGAGCAGGTCAATGACGACATGCGGGTCAGCGTGATCGGCACCACGACGAGCGTGCTGATCAAGGACTGGTATCTGATCTCGGATGCGCAGAGCCGGGCCAATTACCGGATCGACTTCATCATCGCCGATGTGCGCTATACCAGCGAGGTGAACGTCGACGGGCTGATCGCCCTGATGGCGACCAAGACCAAGCCGACCACGGTGGCCCAGCGCGATGCGCTGATGGCGGATTCCAACTATCGGGTGGAATGGGCCACCTATTGGGGCCTCAATGCGCCGCCGGTGATCGAGGCCATCCCCGACAAGGAGATGAACGAGAGCGGCGATCTGACCCTCACCGTAACGGCGACGGATGATCTCACCCCGGATGCCGGGGTGCAGGTCACCGCCGAGGCAATCGGGACCCAGTCGCTGATCGACCCCGAGGGGCTTGTCCTCGGCCTCGCCAATTCGCAGGGCCAGCGCACCCTCACCATCTCGCCCAAGGATTATGCCAGCGGCACGGTCACGATCCGGATCGTCGCCAAGGATGCCGGCGGCGTGACGTCGACCGAGGAGTTCCAGCTCACCATCAAGCCGAAGGCGGACAAGCCCACGATCGCGCTTCTCTCCGGCGGGTCGGGGACGTCGGGCCAGGGCGGGATCGCTCTCACGATCGACGTCAATTTCCCCGATACCGACGGGTCCGAGACCCAGGAAATCTGGGTTGCTGGCGTACCGGCGGGCGTGGCGCTCAGCGCCGGTGCGTTCGATGCGGTGGACAATGTCTGGAAGCTGCCGGCGGACCAGGCCGATGGCCTGAAGGTGATCGCGCCGGCCGGGTGGAGCCAGGATCTCCTGCTCACCGTGACCGCCCGTGCGTCCGAGGGCGGAACGCTGGCGGTGTCCGATGCCGTCCAGACGACGGTCGCCATCAATGCCTCTCCGGCGAACCTCGTCTTCACCGGCTCGGTGAGCGAGAATGCGGCGAACGCGACCGTGGTCGGGATGGTAAGCGCCGTCGATCCGGACTCTGGCGACGTCATCACCTATGAGCTGAAGGACGATGCGGGCGGGCGTTTCGCGCTGTTCGGCCGCGAACTCAGGGTCGCCAACAACGGCCTGCTCAACTCCGAGAATGCCGGCTCGCACACGATCGTCATCCGCGCGACGGACCAGCTTGGCGCCTATGTCGAGCAGACTTTCACGATCGCGGTCAACGACGTCAACGAAGCCAACAGCCTGTCGTCGCGCCTGGCGATGAGCGTGGTCGAGAATGTCGCGGTGGGGACGCTGGTCGATACGGTGCACGCCACCGATACCGATGGCGCGGGGACCGCGTTCGGGCAGCAGCGCTATTATTTCGTCAAGGACGGCGTGGCGAGCGGAACGTCCTTCGACGGGCGCTACACGATCGACGCGATATCCGGCGCGGTCCGGACGGCGGCGGCGCTCAATTACGAGGGCGGCCCGGCCAGCATGACCTACACGGTCGTCGCGCGCGATAATCAGGGGAACGGCCCCTATAACGAGGCGTCGTCGCAGCTCACCATCGATGTGACCAACCTCAACGAAGCCAACAGCCTGCCGGCGGAGCTGGCGATGAGCGTGGCCGAGAATGTTCCGGTCGGCGCCAGCGTCGGCACGGTGGTGGCCAGCGATCTCGATGCGGTCGGCGTCCTGTTCGGCCAGCAGCGCTATTATTTCCTCAACGACGGCGTCGCGAGTGCGACGTCCGCGGACGGGCGCTACGCGATCGATGCGGTCTCCGGGGTCACCCGGACCGCGGTGACCGTCAACTTCGAGACGGAGACGGGAAGTCGGAGCTACATCGTGGCCGCGCGCGACAATCAGGGCGCGGCGGGCTATAACCAGGCGACGTCGACTGTGACCATCAGCGTCACCGACGCGAACGAGGCCAATGCCATTCCCGAAAGCTACGCGATGGGCGTGGTCGAAGGGACGGCGGCCGGCACGACTGTTGGCGCCGTGGCAGCCACTGACATCGACGGCAGCGGCATGCCGTTCGGCCAGCAGCGCTACTATTTCCTCCACCAGGGAGTGGCGAGCGCGACCTCGTTCGACGATCGCTACACGATCGATGCGCTGAGCGGCGTCATCCGGGTCAAGACGGGGCTCGACTTCGAGGCGGGGACGACCAACGTCGCCTACACCGTCGCCGCCCGCGACAACCAGGGCGCGGCGGGGTACAATCAGGTCACCTCGACGGTCAGCATCGCCATCGCCGACGCCAATGAGGCGAACAGCCTGTCGAACTACGCGATGAACGTGGCCGAGAATGTCGCGAGCGGCACGACCGTCGGGACGGTGAAGGCCGGCGACCTGGATGCCCCGGGGAGCATGTTCGGCCAGCAGCGCTACTATTTCATCAAGGACGGCGTGGTGAGCGCCACTTCCCATGACGGGCGCTATGCGATCGATGTCGTGACGGGCGTGATCCGGACGGTGGCGACGGTCGATTTCGAGACCGAGACGGTCGCGAATACCTCCTACATGATCGCCGCGCGCGACAATCAGGGGGCGGCCGGCTACAATCAGGCGACGGCGACGGTGACCATCGGCGTCACCGACGCGAACGAAGCCAATTCCCTGCCGCTGGCCTATGCGATGAGCGTGGCGGAGAACCTCGCGATCGGCACCACTGTCGGCACGGTCTCGGCTGGCGATGTGGACCGCCCGAGCGCGGCGTTCGGCCAGCAGCGCTATTACTTCCTGAACAACGGCACCGTCAGCGCGACTTCCCATGACGGGCGCTACACCATCGATGCGCTCACCGGCGTCATCAAGACCGCGATCGCACTGGATTTCGAGCTCGGCACTCCCAGCGGCGAATATACGGTCGCGGCGCGCGATAATCTGGGCAACCCCGGCTATACCCAGTCGACTTCCATCGTCACGATCGGCGTCGTCGACGTGAATGAGGCGAACAGCCTGCCCGGCGCCTATGCGATGAGCGTGGCGGAGAACCTCGCCGGCGGCGCGGTGGTCGGCACCGTCTCGGCCTATGACGTCGACAAGGCCGGTACCGCCTTTGGCCAGCAGCGCTATTATTTCCTCGACCAGGGCGCCGCGAGCGGCACCTCGAGCGACGGCCGCTACACGGTCGACGCCATCAGCGGCGTCATCAAGACCGTTGCCGCGATGAACTTCGAGACCGGGCCGGTATCGACTGCCTATACGGTGATCGCCCGCGACAATCAGGGCGCGGCCGGCTATCGGCAGGCCAGCTCGGTGGTCACGATCGCGCTGGCCGACGTCAACGAAGCCAACAGCGTGGCGTCGGCGCTGGCGATGGACGTGTTCGAGAACGAGCCCATCGGTACCGATATCGCCCAGGTGGTTGCGAGCGACATCGACGGCCCCGCGAGCGTGGCGGGGCAGCAGCGCTATTACTTCCTGAACAACGGCGTCGCGAGCAGCACGTCGAGCGATGGGCGTTTCTCGATCGATGCGGTCACCGGCATGGTCAAGACCGCGGCGGCGCTCAACTTCGAGACGATGTCGGCCGGCGTCTATACGGTTGCCGTGCGCGACAACCAGGGTGGGGCGGGATATAATCAGGTCACCTCGACGCTGACGATCGGCCTGAAGAACAGGAACGAGGCCCACAGCGTCGCCTCGGATTCCACCTTCCTGGCCGAGGGCGCATCCCCCGGGCCGCTCGTCCCGATCGCCGGGCTGGACCTGGTGCTGAGCGATGTCGATGCGACCACGCCCAACATCACCTGGACCTTCGCGGACGGCAGCGACGAGGCATATGGGATGTTCGTCATCGATCCGACGACGGGCAAGATCAGCCTCAAGAACGCCTCGGTCGACTATGAGAGCCTGATCGCGGTCTATGAGTGGCGCGATGTCTGGGTGGAGGATCCCGACGCGGGCGGGCACTATGAGTCCCAGCAGGTCTTCGTGGGCAATGATCCCTCGCGGGCGGTCTTCAACCTCGAGGTGTCGGCCAGCGACGGTCAGTTCACCAGCAACGCGATTGCGACGATCACCGTCACCGACCAGCCCGAGGCGCCGGTGCTGTCCGGCCCCAACCATTTCACCATCCGCGACGATCAGGCGGAAGGCGATTTCGGCTGGCTCTACGCCTATGACCCCGACAATGGCAGCACCAACATCACCTTCCAGCTCACCAACCTGATCAAGCGCGAGTACGAGATCTCGTCGGGCAGCAGCGAGGATGTCGACAACGGGTATCCCGACGTCTTCGTGACTTCCAACGGACACCTCTCCTTCACCGTGCCCAATGACGGCGAATGGGAAGGCGGGGTGCGCGACCATCCGGTGCTCGGCGGACGGCGCTATTTCTATCTCGACTACAAGTTCACGCTCGTCATGACGGACAGCTCGGGCACCGTCGGCACCACCGACCTGACCATCACCTTCCTCAAGCACGACACCAACAGCGTTCCACCGATCGTCCTCGATCTGGACGGGGACGGCATCGAGCTGGTCAGTGCGCCGGACTCGCCGATCTATTTCGACATGGATCTCGACGGCATCGGCGACCAGACCGGCTGGGTGGGCAGCGACGATGGCTTCCTGGCGCTCGATCGCAACGGCAATGGCATCATCGACGACGCCAGCGAGATTTCGTTCGCATCCGATGCCGAAGGCGCCATGTCCGACCTCGAGGGGCTTCGCGCGTTCGACAGCAACGCGAACGGCTTCCTCGATGCAGGCGACGCGCGTTTCGGCGAATTCCGCGTGTGGCGCGATGCCAACCAGGACGGGATCAGCCAGGCGAGCGAACTCCTCACCCTGGCGCAGCTGGGTATCGTCCAGATGAACCTGTCGCTCGACCTGACGGGGGCGGAGCCCGGCGAGGTTGAGAACACGATCTACGGCACGACGCAGTATCTGCGCGCCGACGGGACGACGGGAACCGTCGGTGACGTCTTCCTCGTCTATGATCCGTCCAAGCCGCGGGACATCGCGGCGCCGGTGATCCTCGATTTCGACGGGGACGGTGCCGGGCTGGTATCGCTGGCCGGCAGCACGACGCGCTTCGACATGGACGGCGATGGCGCGCTGGAGCGAACCGGATGGATCGAATCGGGCGACGCGTTCCTGGCGCTCGATCGCAACAGCGACGGGAAGATCTCCGGCATTTCGGAAATCTCGTTCGTCGGGGACCTGGCCGGGGCGAAGACGGACCTCGAGGGCCTCAAGGCGTTCGACAGCAATGGCGACGGCGCGCTGACGGCGCTCGATGCGCGCTTCGCGGAATTCAAGCTGTGGTTCGATACGAACTCGAACGGCGTTTCCGATGCCGGCGAGATCCGCAGCCTGGCCGAGGCCGATATCGTCTCGATCAACCTCAGCGCGACGGCTGCGGATCAGGCGGGCGCCAATGGCAATGTGATCTATGGCATCGGCAATTTCATGCGGAGCAACGGAACGGTCGGCAGGCTGTTCGACGCCGGGCTCAGCTTCGAGAATGCCGGCAATGATCCCGGCACCAGCATGAAGCCGGCGATGACCGAGGACAGTTTCGACTGGAAATCGGGCAAGACCCGCATCGGCGCGGCGAACGGACAGCTGATCGTCCGCCCGCGCAACGCCTCGACGATGTACGATCCGGGCGCCGGCGCGATGGCGGCGGCGACCTATATCCACCTTCGCGACAAGACGATCGGCATGCTGGGCGCGTTCGTCCTCGATCTCGACGGCGACGGGATGGATCTCGAGCACCAGGTGAATTCGGACGCATCGTTCGACATGGACGGCAACGGCGTGCGCGACAACACCGGCTGGGTCGCCCGGGGAGACGGCTTCCTGGTCATCGACCGCGACAATGACGGGCTGATCACGAGCGGGGCCGAGCTTTCCTTCCTGGGCGAGAAGGCCGGTGCCCGCACCAATCTCGAGGGGCTGGCGGCGCTCGACAGCAACAAGGACGGCAAGATCACCGCGGCGGACGCGCGCTTCGGCGAGCTCAAGGTGTGGTTCGACGCGAACTATAATGGCCGCAGCGACGAAGGGGAGCTCCGGTCGCTCAGCGACTTCTCCATCACCGAGATCCGCACCAGCGGCATCGCGACCAGCGTCGCGAACCAGAAAATGGGCTCGAACGTCCTGATGTCGACGGCGTTGTTCACGCAGAACGGCAAGACGCGCACGATGGGCGACGTGGCCTTTGCCTTCTCCCCCTCGGCCGACCTGCAGTCCGCGGTGCTCGCGCGGAATCTGCAATGGCCGCAGGAACTGGATGCGCCGGATGGCCTGTCGCGCGAAGAAGCAGGGGATGGCGCCGATCTGCTCGACACGCGGCTCGCGTTGATGCGACAAGCGATGAGCGGGTTCGGCGCGGGCTCGGCCGCCGAGATGCGTCTCGAACGGGCCGGTATTGCGCCGGCATATGATTTCTATGCCGCGACCGCGGCATGACAGAGAAGACCATGGAACAGATGACTACGCCTCCTACCGTCAGCCACCTCCTGGGCGAGATGACCTGGCTGCTCACCCAGTCGCCGCTGCATCGCGGCCTTGCGATCGGCGATCTCGAATGGCTGGTGATGCCGGCGTTGCTCAACGAGCAGTTCTACATCTTCCGCGACGGCGATCGGCCGGTGGGCCTGGCGCTATGGGCCAGGACCACCGCGGAGGGCGAGGCCAAGCTGCAGCGCGGCATGATCGAGCCGGAGAACCGGCTGACCATGGACGAATGGAGCAAGGGAGACCGCCTCTGGCTGGTCGATCTCATCGCGCCCTTCGCCGATGCGACCAATCGCCATCTCGAGATCATGATCGCGGATCTCATTGCCAAGCCGTTGCGCGGGCAGGCCTTCAATCTCCACCGCACCGATCTCGAGACGGGCTTGCGCTCCGTTCAGCGGATCGAGGCGGATGCGGGAGACCGGCTGGTCGAGGCGATCGCGGCGCAGCTCAAGGAATAGCTGCGTACCCTGGTTCCAGGGCGCTGGGGGCAGCGAACAACCAGCTGACGCTACTCAAATGTTGTGCGCGTAACGCGTTCGGGGGGATTTGTGATCGAGGGGGAGAAAGCCGCGTCGTCGGCTTCGCTGGATGCATTCGTGCTTGTCGCCCGCTTTCTGGGGGTGCCCGCCGATCCTGCGCAGATTGCCCATGAACAGGGGCAGGGGACGGACTTCCGCCTTGAAGGGCTTGCGCGTGCCGCCAAGCGCATCGGCATCGTCGCGCGCATCCAGTCCAGCGCCATCCGTGATCTGATCAAGCGCCCGCTTCCCGCGCTCGCCGAGCTTGAGGACGGCGAGGCCGTGATCCTGCTCAAGGTGGACGAGAGCGAGGAGAAGCGGCGCCTGCTCGTCCAGCGCGGCGGCGCGGCGGCGCCGGAGATCTGGAGCGAGGACCAGTTCGCCGCCGACTTCACCGGCCGCCTGCTGTTGATGACCACGCGCGAGGCGATCGCGGGCACGGGCCGGCCGTTCGACATCAGCTGGTTCATCCCGGCGCTCGTCAAATATCGCAAGCCGCTGCGCGACGTGCTGATCGCCTCCTTCTTCCTCCAGCTGATGGGGCTGGTCTCGCCGATCTTCTTCCAGCTGGTGATCGACAAGGTGCTGGTGCACCAGTCGCTGTCCACCCTCGATGTGCTGGCGATCGGCCTGGCGGTGGTGCTGACCTGGGAGACGGCGCTGTCGGCGCTGCGCAACTGGCTGTTCGCGCATTCGACCAATCGCGTCGATGCCGAGCTCTCCTCGCGGCTCTTCCGGCACCTGCTCAACCTGCCGCTTTCCTATTTCGAAGCGCGCCGCGTCGGCGACAGCGTGGCGCGGGTACGCGAGCTGGAGCGGATCCGCGAGTTCCTCACCTCCAACGCGGTGACGGTGGTCATCGATCTCTTCTTCACCATCGTGTTCTTCGCGGTGATGTATCTCTACAGCCCGATCCTGACCTTGATCGTGGTGCTGTCGATCCCGCTCTACGCGGCGATCTCGATCCTGATCACGCCGACGCTGCGGGCGCGCCTTGACGAGAAGTTCCGGCGCGGCGCGGAGAACCAGGCGTTCCTTGTCGAGAGCGTGACGGGGATCGGGACGCTGAAGGCGATGGCGGTGGAGCCGCAAATGCGCGCGCGCTGGGAACGGCAGTTCGCCGGCTACACCCAGACCGGCTTCTCGGTGATGACGCTGGCCAATTGGGGTAGCCACGGCATCCAGCTCGTCTCCAAGCTCACCACCGTCGCGATCCTCTATTTCGGCGCGAAGCAGGTCATCGCGGGGGACCTGTCGGTCGGGGCGCTCGTCGCCTTCAACATGCTGTCGGGGCGGGTTGCGTCGCCGATCCTCCGGCTGTCGCAGCTGTGGCAGGACTTCCAGCAGGTGCGCATCTCGGTCGATCGGCTGGGCGACGTGCTCAATGCGCCCGCCGAGCCTGAGCACAACCCCAATCGCGCCAGCCTGCCGGCGATCCGCGGCGACATCCGCTTCGATGCCGTGCGCTTCCGCTATCGGCCCGACGCGCCGGAGGCGCTGCGCGGAGTCGCCCTGGAGATCGCCGCGGGGCAGACGCTGGGCATTGTCGGGCCCTCCGGATCGGGCAAGTCGACCCTGACCAAGCTCGTCCAGCGGCTGTACGTGCCGGAGCAGGGAAGGGTCCTGGTCGATGGCGTCGATCTGGCGCTGGTCGATCCGGCATGGCTGCGCCGCCAGATCGGCGTGGTGCTGCAGGAGAACATCCTGTTCAACCGTTCGGTCCGCGAGAATATCGCGCTCACCGATCCGACCCGGCCGATGGAGCAGGTTATCGCCGCCGCGCAGATGGCCGGCGCGCATGATTTCGTGCTGGAGCTGCCGCACGGCTATGACACCGTGATCGACGAGCGCGGCGGCAACCTGTCCGGCGGCCAGCGCCAGCGCCTCGCCATCGCCCGCGCGCTGGTGACCGATCCGCGCATCCTGATCCTCGACGAAGCCACCAGCGCGCTCGATGCCGAGAGCGAGGAGATCATCCAGCGCAACCTCGGGGTCATCGCCAAGGGGCGCACCGTGATCATCATCGCGCATCGCCTGTCCGCGGTGCGCCAGTGCGACCGGATCGTGACCGTCGAGGCGGGGGCGCTCACCGAGGATGGCGATCATGACAGCCTGATCCGCGCGGGCGGGCGCTACGCGCAGCTCTATGCCAAGCAGATGGGAGTTGCGCTGTGACCCTCGCGGCGCGCTTCCCCAATCTCGCGCATCACTGGCAGGTCCTGCGCACGGCCTGGCGGATGGAGAGCGAGGCAAAGGCGCGGCGACGGCCGAAGCTCGACCATGAGTTCCTGCCCGCCGCGCTCGAGATCATCGAGAAGCCGCCGAGCCCCGGCCTGCGCTGGCTGATGCTGCTGCTGTGCTCGCTGTTCGGCGTGGCGCTGCTCTGGTCGTGGGTCGGCAAGGTCGATACCGTCGCGGTCGCCACCGGCAAGGTCGTGCCGTCCGCGAAGATCAAGATCATCCAGCCGATCGAGATCGGCGCGGTCCGTGCGATTCATGTCCGCAACGGCCAGCGCGTGAAGCGCGGGCAGCTGCTGATCGAGCTGGATCCGACGCTCGCCGGCGCGGACGATGCCCAGGCGAGCCAGGGCCTGCTCTCGGCACGGCTCACCCAGGCGCGCAGCGATGCGCTGGTACGCTACCTCGCGACCGGGCACCTGGCCTATGTCCCGCCCGAGGGGACGCCGGCGGCGGTCGCGGCGACGCAGGCCGGCCTCGCCAGGGCCGCGGTCGCCGAATATCAAGCCGAGCGCGCCAGCCTCCAGGAAGCGCGCGCGCAGAGCAGTGCCGATCTCGCCGCGGCCAATGCCGAGCTCGCCAAGCTCCTGCAGACCCTGCCGCTGGTCGACCAGCAGCTGGAAGGGCGGCGCACCCTGACCGACAAGGGCTATTATTCGCGGCTCAAGCTGCTTGAATATGAGCAGCTGCGCGTCGAGCATGTCCAGAATATCGCGGTGCAGCGCAGCACCGCCGCCAAGGCACGCGCGGCGATCGCCAATACCGATGCGCAGATCGCCCGGCTGCGCGAGACCTTCGGCAAGGCGGCCTTTTCCGACCTTTCCGAAGCCGAGGACAAGGGCGCTGTGGCGAGCGAGGAAATCCGCAAGACCCTGCGGCGCCGGCAATATCAGGAACTCCGCTCGCCGGTCGATGGCGTGGTGCAGCAGCTGGCGATCCACACCGTGGGCGGCGTCGTCCAGCCCGCCCAGCCGCTCCTCGTGATCGTGCCGTCGGCGGACGAAGTCGAGGTCGAGGCGCAGATCCTCAATCGCGACATCGGCTTCATCCGCGAGGGGCAGCCGGTGCGGGTGAAGCTGGAGGCGTTCCCATTCACCGATTATGGCCTGATCGACGGCGAAGTGGCGTCGATCAGCCGTGACGCCATCGAGGACGAGAAGCGCGGCCTGATCTACGCGGTGCGCGTCCGCCTGAAGCGTCGCACGATCGCGATAGGGGGCCGGGAGATGCCAATCGGCCCTGGCCTTGCCGTACAGGCGGAGATCCGGACCGGCGAGCGCCGGATCATCCAGTATCTCCTGTCGCCCATCGCCGAGACCATCGACGAGGCCGGGCGCGAGCGCTGATTTTCACAAGGCGGGCGCGGGCGGTTGCAGCCCGCGCCCCGCCCCGCTCAGCCCTGCCCGGTGGGCCCG